>DATEUN010000027.1:0-16111 GCA_035283125.1 Anaerolineales bacterium | reverse complement strand
AACCGACCATCTCGGACGTGATGTATTCAGCCGTGTGATCGTCGGATCCCGTGATCTCTTCCTGCTCTCCGGCCTGGGTACCTTGTTATCCGTGCTTTTGGGAACGACTATTGGATTGCTCAGTGGTTATTTCGGGGGTTGGTTCGATGAGATCATCATGCGTTTTTTCGACAGCCTGTTATCGATCCCCGCATTACTTTTTGCCCTGCTTATGCTGGGCACGATCGGTTCATCACGGCTGGGTGTGCTGCTCGTTCTGGTGATCGTTTACCCTCCCATTGTTGCCAGGGTTGTTCGAAGTGTCGTTTTGGGGGAAAGGAACAAGAGTTATGTTGCATCTGCCCGAACACAGGGTGAATCAACCTCTTTCATTTTGTTGCGTTTGATCCTGCCGGCGGTATATCCTGCTCTGGCTGTCGAGGCAGCTCTCCGTTTCTCGTATGCCATTTTTTTAACCGCATCGCTGGGTTTCCTGGGTGTGGGAGTCCAGCCACCCAATCCGGATTGGGGATTAATGGTCAATGAAGCCAGGAGAACTTTTGCCCAGGTCCCCTGGGCATTATATTTTCCGACTGCCGCGATCGCATTGACAGTTATCAGTACCAACCTGATGGCTGATGGTCTCAACAAGGCTTTAAAGAATGAGGGATGAACTGTTGCCGGGAAAAGATATTTTGGAGATACAAGACCTTTCTGTTGCTTACACCTCCGCGGAAAATGAAATCCCTGTCCTTCGTAATATTAATTTAAGAATAAAGAAGGGTCAGGTTTATGGTCTGGTTGGCGAAAGTGGATCTGGGAAGTCCACGCTTGGGTTGGCGGTCATGCGTCATCTTCCGACCAATGGGAAGGTAATTCAAGGAAAGATCATTTTAGATTCCAGAGACCTGCTGGCTATCCCTCGGAAGGATCTGCGAAATATATGGGGCAGGGAGATTTCATATGTTCCGCAGGATCTATATTCCTCGTTGAACCCTTCCATGCGAATTGGTGACCAATTAATTGAAGTATTTCTTACTCATACCGATTTGAGTAAAAATGATGCCAAAGGTAGATCTTTGGGATGGATCAGCCGTGTTCACCTCCCCTACCCGGAACTGATCACCAGGAAATATCCGCATGAATTAAGTGGTGGTCAGATACAAAGGATCCTGGCTGCCATGGCGCTCGCTAATCATCCTCAGCTGCTTGTTTTGGACGAGCCAACCACCAGCCTGGATGTTACCACCGAGGCAGTCATCCTTGAACTGCTGGGTGAGTTGATTCGGGAAGAAAACACTTCCGCCTTGTTCATCACGCATAATTTGGGAATAGTCAATAAAATAACTGACCGGGTTGCTGTTTTATATGCTGGTGAACTGGTCGAAGATGCACCGACAGACCTATTTATGCAAGATCCGATCCATCCATATTCACAGGGCTTGCTTATGAGCATTCCCAAAATTGGGTTGTTCAAGAAAAATAAGGCTCTTGTTGATATTCCCGGTCAGGTTCCCGCTCTGGGTAAACTTCCAAAAGGCTGTGTTTTTGCACCCCGCTGTCAACTTGCTCTGGACCGTTGCCATAATGAACGACCACCATTGGAGTTTTACAGAAACGACAGCAGTGTCCGTTGTTTTCGTTGGCGTGAGATCCAGGCGGGAAAGATCAAGGTCAACACACCAGAAAGATCTTTACCTCCCAATCATCTGCCTGAAGATCGGACTGTGCTGAGTGTGCAAAACCTGGGTGTTGACTATAAAATTCGAACTTCCCCAAAACGTAAAGTCCTTGCTCAAAAACAAGAAATCAAAGCTGTTAATGATGTCAGTTTTCAGGTTGGAAAAGGTCGA
This sequence comes from Anaerolineales bacterium, assembly GCA_035283125.1. Taxonomy (GTDB): domain Bacteria; phylum Chloroflexota; class Anaerolineae; order Anaerolineales; family Villigracilaceae; genus UBA12087. Next base: position 14,279 of record DATEUN010000027.1, on the reverse strand, counting down.
ACTTTGGGAATTGTTGGGGAAAGTGGAAGTGGAAAAACCAGTCTGGCGCTGGCTATCATGGGATTGATCGATTCCGCCACAGGTGCAATGGATCTTCTTGAAATGCAACTACCCACCCAACTCTCCAATCGAAATGACCAAATGCTACGAAATTTGCAAATGGTCTTTCAAAACCATGATGATATATTTCCTCCTTATCTGACCGTTCAAGAAATTCTGATCCGGCCATTGTTGAACCTGGCTGGTCTGGGAAGGAAAAAGGCTGAAAAGCGGGCGAAAGAACTTCTGGCACTGGTACATCTTCCAGAAAATTACATTCATAAATATCCACTCCAGTTAAGCGGTGGAGAAAAACAGCGTGTGGCTATTGCCAGGGCGGTGGCGCTCAACCCAGACCTGCTTGTCGCTGACGAGCCGATCTCCTCCCTAGATGCCTCGGTCCAGGCAAGTATCCTTAACTTGCTCAATGAAGTTCAACAGGAATATCGATCCTCAACCCTGCTCATTTCCCATAATATCGCCGTGGTGACGTATATGGCGGATGAGCTGTTGGTAATGTATCTTGGGCAGATCATGCAGCATGGTAAACCAGGCGAGATTCTGTCAGCGCCTTACCATCCATACACTGAAACCTTGCTATCCTCCCTTCCGGAAATGAATCCTGATAATCTATCCGCTTTTACCTTGCTCGAAACTGAACCAATTCATCCCCTGGAATCACCCAAAGGTTGCCCTTTTCATTCCCGCTGCCCGCGCTCGCTGGGGAGAATATGCGCGGATCAGGTTCCTCCCAGGCAGAGTACCCCTGGAGGAGGTATGATCTTTTGCCACATTCCCATCAGCGTTCTGAAAACAATCCAGAAAGATCTGTTTCCAATTGATAGGGTAGGGTAAGGAAAATGTTGTCCTTTGTATTGCGAAGAATCGGTTTGCTGGTCCTGACATTGTTCATTGCTTCCATCCTGGTTTTTCTGATTTCCCAGGTTATTCCGGGAGATGTATGCCGGGTTATCCTTGGACGTGAAGCTGGAGATGCAGCCCTGCAAACCTGCCGCATAGATCTGGGGTATGTAACTGAAGGTGGGGAATCCATATCTGCATTCCATCGCTATTTTTCCTGGTTGGCTGATTTTATTAAAGGGGTTTGGGGAAGATCCTTCGCCACCGGGGAGAATATCAAAACCTGGGTAACAGGAAGGTTGAACAACTCCCTCATGCTGGCTGCCCTAGTATTGATCATCTCGGTTCCCCTGGCTGTGTTTCTGGGGATCCTGGCTGGATTGAATGAAGGTAAGTGGATTGATTCCATCATCAGCATTGGGTCTCTATCCGTGGTGGGACTGCCTGAATTTGTGACCAGCATCCTGTTGATCAACCTGGTGGCATTCCGTAGTGATACCATCCCGGCAACCTCTTCCATACTAATTGGTGCTTCGTTTTGGGAAGCTTTACCCAGCCTGGTCCTGCCGGCACTTGCAGCTTCCCTGGTATTGTTGGCGTATATCGCCCGCATGACTCGCGCGGGTGTTGTTCATGAACTCAGGCAGAATTATGTACGAACAGCTGAACTGAAAGGATTGAAAAGGTCAACAGTCCTGTTCAGGCATGTATTACGCAACAGCTTGATGCCAACCATCACGGTTATAGCCATCAGCATTGGCTGGCTCATCAGTGGTCTTGTAGTGGTTGAAAATGTCTTTAACTATCCCGGATTGGGACGATTAATGATTTTTGCCATTGACCGGCGCGACCTGCCCACCTTACAGGCTTGTGTAATGGTTGCTGTTGTCGTATTTGCGCTCGCAAACCTGGCAGCTGATCTCATCCATGCACTTCTAAATCCCCGCATCAAATTTGATAATTAAACCTACGACCGTTAAGAAAAGGTCCACCTTTATTAATAAGGTGGACCTTTCAATAATGATGGACCGGGGAGATCTGATCCTTGTAGATAGTCTATGGATTTATCGTTTTTGTTAAACCATCGATAAATATTTGTTTTTGTTCTGGAGTTAACCTGGAACCAGGATGAAATATCCAGTATTGGATCGGTGGCATTTCACCACTTTGAATCACTTCCACCAATTCATCTAAACTCTGAGGTCTATTATTCCAATCTGAAAAATTCATGCTTCGGCGACCATTGACTACATCGCTGTATATCAGCCAGGATGCCGGTGCGATGTTACTGTACCATGTCCATTCGGTTTCGTTACTGTGACATTGGAAACAATGCTCAACCGCTAGATCACGGGTGGCTGTATTATCCCAATTGGGTTCAGAAACAGTTGCCGGGTTGACATGGTTCTTTCCAATTGGAAGTAATTGGATCAATCCGAAGATAATAAGTGCTGCAATTATCAGGTAAATAATGATACGTTTCATTTTTCAATTTCCTTTAATTGAATTCGATTTAAAACCTCTTATGTGAATTATATAACTAATCATTCGCTTTCATCGTAAATAATAATCCTCGGCAATACCAATTAAAAGACTTAATCAATCGAACGATCTGGGGTGCTCCTGGAAGAACTTCCACATCAATCGGGTGGCGTCGATCTCCTGGTTGATGAACCCTACGATCCTCTTTGGCATCCTTTCTCCACCCGGCCAGGCATGACCTCCCCCCCTAATTGAATAGAAGATCACATCTGCATCGCAATGAATATATTCATGGCTTCTAACATTCTCGCTGACCTGGACCACGATAGGTTTTTCATCGCAACCCTTAACTTTTGAAACCTCATCCACGAATTTGGGAATATTGGGAAAATTGATACCATGGACTTTCGATAATCCTCCCTGGTAGGGTACGATTGGATCTTCAGTACCATGGAAGATGATCAAAGATACATTGTGTGAGGGGTGGCATGCTTCCCATGAGTAAAAGTATGCTCCCGAGACCATGCCAACCGCAGCGATCTGTTCTGAAAGTTGACATGAAAGGATCAAAGATAAACCACCCCCATTTGAAAATCCATTGGCATAGATTCGATCAGGATCGATGTTGTATTTCGCCCTTAAAGATCGAATGAGATCTGAAATGAAAATGATATCCTTATTGGGTTTATTTTCATTGCCCGGTGGATGAAATGCACGCCAGTGCTTGGGAAATCGGGTGCCGGAAGGATAAACTACGATAAAATCATGCTCCTCAGCCAGGTCATTCCAATGGGTTAAATGTGCCTGGTGCGCTGGCCACTCCCCGTATCCATGCAGGCTGATCACCAAGGGAGAAGATCTCATCGGGTCATAAGAATCTGGAACATGCAAGAGGAATTTTCTAATTTCCCCGGAGGATTTCAAGCTGCCGTTGGTGCGATTTTTCCACAACCAGATAACAACTGCAATAGCTGATAAGATGATAAAGATCCCGTACAGCAGTAAGAAAACCTGGAATATTTGTTTCATAACAGAGATTATAACAATGGGGTAGTAAAAAAGAGATTACAAAAAGAATGTTACACCAGCTCGATGGATGGTTGCAACTTATATAAATGCTCGTTTACAAAGACATTGCACCTTCTTCATCGTAAATCATTAAGAAAATAGATTACCTTCCAATGATCTGCTTGGCGACTTTTCGTGCTCCTGTCATGACATTCAATACGCCCCCCCCGCTCTCACTCTGCGCTCCTATGAACCACAGGTTCTGAATGGGTGTCTGATGTGCAGGAGCCTTGTTGCCGATCACGGGTGGTATACCACCAAAAGAATGATGCCTTAATGCAGTCCGTTTGCGAAAATCCTCGGGTGTAAGGATTAACTTCGTTACTGTATGCTTCGATAATCCGGGGATTTGAGCTTCCGCTTCCGCAACCAGCTTATCAGCCAGCTCTTCCCTCCTCTGCGACCATGATCCTTCTTTTAATGTATCCGGTGCAATGGTATAGACCGTGACTGCAAATTTTCCTTCTGGAGCGAGTGATTTCGAATGCAGCGACGGTACATAGATCAGGAAGCCTTCCCTTCCTTCATGGTAATATCCTGACCGGATGCGTTGAACGGATCCTTCCAGGTCATTTGTCTTGTAGTAATAACACAATGCTGCAGGCTGGAATGGTCTCGGATCAAAATCGATGCCCAGCTGTACCATCAGAATGGATTCCATCATGCGGTTGGACTCGATCTGCTTTACCAACTCAACCGGGATCTTTTCTCTTCCCACCAGGTCGAAGAACAGTTCTTTCATACCTCCCGAAGACAGGATCACATCCGCTTGCTCGAATGATCCATCCTCCAATTCCACTCCAACAGCCTTGCCTTCCTTTACAATAATACGCTTGACAGAACTGTTGGTGATGACCTTTCCGCCATTGTCGGTGATGACACTCATGACAGCATCGACCATCGTTTGGCAGCCACCCAGGATGTATGAATAAGCTGTCTGGGTACTCTTGGTTCCCGGGAAGGTGGGGATGCGTTTGTCAAATGCTGTTTCAAGGTGAATGGACGGGACACCCAATGCTGGAAATTCACTTGGAGCGGTCACGAAATCCGCAACGATCCCCAGGAAGAACGTTTTAAGTACAGCCGATTGAAAATAATGGTCCATCAACTGGCTTCCATTCCAATCAACCTTATCCTTCACCTTCTGGAAAGCCAGCCACATCTGTACTTTTATCCAAAGGGATTGTAGTCCCCTTTCCACCTCGGATTGCTTTCTCAGCGACATAAGGTTGATCATCTGATCATAAAAACGGTAATACCGGTTTAGCGCTTCACTTTCTTCGGGAAATAATTTCTTCAAGGCATCCCGCCTCCAATAAGGACCCAGGTACTTTTCAGGTTTCCACATGGCGAATTCCTGCATGGATATGCCCCGATCTTCGTGCACCGAAGGAACCTGTTTACTAACATCTAACTCTTCCAGGATGACTCGTCCCTTATCTCCGGGAGCAAAGCCCTCCAGAAGGAGTGGTCCGATATCCCACCCAAATCCATCCTGTTTTACTGTTGCTGTTACTCCCCCTGGAGAAGGATACTGCTCATGAACGGTTACATCATATCCAGCCCTGGCAAGGTACGCGCCTGATGTTAACCCGGACAATCCAGAACCAATAATGATCGCTTTCATGACTGATCAATTCCCTTCTTCCTTCATCAGTTTAAGTTCATTCACCAATGCATTATGGGTATCCCTGGTTATCGGGTACTTGATCAGGAAGGGAAGGCTGATGAGAATGATCACTGCTGGAACAATGGCAAAGAAGAATCTAATTCCAAACAAAGCATGTGCAGTTTGTTCAACATTGGGAACATATCCATACAAACTCAATGCCCATCCGCTGACCGCCACACCCAATGCAGAGGTGAACTTGCTCAGGAACGCCCAAAGACCATAGTAAACTCCCTCGCGGCGTTCGCCAGTCATCTTTTCATCGTATTCAATCACATCCGGAAGCATGCTCCATGGAAAGACCCACTGCGCCGAAAAACCAAGCCCTGCCACCGCAGCCACAACGTAGATCAATATCGTTGATTCATGGGGGAGAAAGAAGCTGGAAATGATGGCCAGGCAGGCAATGAATAGACCAAGAGCATAGGCTGGTCCCTTGTTGATCCTGTCTGAGACCATCTTCGCAGGGATCAGGAAAATACCGATGGTAAGCAGCATGACGAGCAAAACAAAGGAAACCTGGTCACCCATGTTCAACTGGTATTGGATGAAATATGGCACAAGAGCCGTCAGCACGGTGAAACTGAAACTGCTTAATATGAAAGCAATCATCAGGATGATAAAAGGTTTATTTTTAAAAGATGTCAGCACTGCCTTTATCGCTGGGATTTTGGAAGGTTCTCCCGCCATTTCTGGATCTTCCCTGATCGTCAGTGTCGTGATCAAAGTCGTTATGACTACCACCGTTCCGAAAACAGCCCCTGTTGTGCTCCAGGCTTGTTGAATGTCCATCCCTGATCCCTGGAAAATTCCCGCCAGAATGGTCGTCAATGCTGCCCCGAGAATATAACCAAAAACGCTGAAAACCATTCGGATGGAAGTCAGGCTGGCTCGCTCGTTATAATCGCGGGTTAATTCCGGTGTTAAAGCATAGTAAGGGGTGGTTGTCATGGTGTGGAATGTATCCACCAGCCAGAAGGAACCGAGAACCGCCAGGAATGCAGTTACACCAGTCAACCCCTTGGGCAATGAGAACATGATCCATGCAGCCAATCCCAACGGGATGGCACCCAGAACCATGTAGATACGCCTTCTTCCAAATCGAGACCTGGTCCGATCAGACCAGTAACCAAAAAATGGGTCATTAAAAGCATCCCATGTCAATTTGCCAACCAGGAGTGCTGAGCCTGCCAGGGCTGGATTGATACCTGCCACATCTGTGTAATAGAAGAGGAGGAAGAATTGCATTGCTGATGTTATCAATGCAAAACCAAGATCAGCCAAACCGTAACGTACCTTGCTTCCAAGCGTCAATTTTTGGTCCATTCTCACCTCTATTCAATTTTGGTTGCTTGAATCTGTGGGTTAATGTATAGAATAATTATAGTGTCCTGACTGCAAATGTCAATCAATATCGACTTTAATTAGATCTGCAGATCTTCCCAGGTGCTTGTGATTCCATTAACACTCGAGTATATTAATGATTGAGTCAATAAGGGGTTGGATTTATTAATTCACTATTTAATGGAGGTTATTGATGCCTGTCATGCTGATCAATAATATTAAACTGAATTACCAGGTTAATGGGGAAGGACAACCACTGGTATTCATCCATGGGTTGGGGTCCAGTGAAAGGGATTGGGAATACCAGGTCGGGGAATTTTCCAAGAATTTCAAGGTGATCACGATGGATCTGCGCGGTCATGGAAACTCTGAAAAACCGAAAGGACCATACAGCATGGCAACCTTCGCTGCTGATATTGCAGGATTGCTGAAAGGATTACAAATTGAATCAGCTCATGTTGTTGGATTGTCTCTTGGTGGTGGTGTTGCATTTCAATTAACTCTTGATTATCCTGGCTTGGTCAAATCACTGACCATAGTGAATAGTTTTCCAGAATTGGTTATTCGATCTTTCAAGGACAGGCTGAACGTCTGGCAGCGCTTTGCCATCGTCAGGTTACTGGGAATGAAGAAAATGGGTGAGGTTCTAAGTACCCGCCTCTTCCCAAAAGAAGAGCAGGCATCGATTCGTGATCTTTTTGTTCAACGCTGGTCAGAAAATGATCCACGCGCCTACCAGGATTCCATGCGTGCCATGATCGGCTGGAGTGTCGTTGATCGTTTGTCAACCATCAAATGCCCAACTCTTATCATATCCGCTGACAACGATTACACTTCCGTGGAATCCAAAAAGGAATATACCCGGATGATCCCTGGGGCGAGTTTGGTTGTTATTACTGACTCCAGGCATGCAACTCCGGTGGAGCAGCCCGAACAATTCAACCAGGTCTTGTTGAAATTCCTTTCAGAGAATAATTGAAATTTAACCATGGTTAATTATTGATATCTTTCTTATTTCCTGACAACACGAATTATCAAGCGGAGTCTTTGAACCACAATATTGCAGCATTAAAGATCATCCTTATGATCACAATGGTTTTAACGCGTACAATCTCAATGAAGAAAAAACCTCATTCACCTTTGGCAGTAATACAACGAATACTGTCTGCAGGTTAAGCGGTACATTTAATCAACCATTTTTTTACTCTTCAGGTATTATGGTTCCTGTTACGATATAATTTCAACTCTTATGGAAACTATCGAATTAATTAAATTACAGGTCAACGAAAAAGCCCGCATCGTCTCATTTGATGGCGGTCACCAGCTTGCACTAAAACTCAGGCAGTATGGACTTTTCGTCGGAGATCGTGTCCGCATCGTTCGCTCTGCCCCCTTCAATGGTCCCATCCTGATCGAATCAAATGGCAGGGAAATAGCTTTGGGAAAAGGGATTGCTGGCAAGATCATGGTTGAAAAGAACTGATGCGCATTGCCCTTATCGGTCAACCCAATTGTGGAAAGAGCACATTATTTAACCAGGTTGCAGGTTACAAAGCTGAAACAGGTAACTTTCACGGTACCACGGTAACGTTCACAGAGAGTAAGGTCCGTGTTTCTGGTGAGGTCCTGGATCTTGTGGATCTGCCCGGGACCTACACGCTCAGCGGGACCAATCCTGCTGAAGCTGAAACCCAGCGCTATCTGAGATCTGAACAGGTTGATCTGATCATTAACGTGGTTGATGCATCCCACCTCTCGCAGGGATTGGAACTGACGCTGGAACTTCTGGAATTGAAGCGACCTTTGCTGGTTGCCTTCAACATGATGGATGAAGCCAAAAGAACCGGTCTGCGTATCAACGGTCCTGGACTGCAGCAACGACTTGGTGTACCCATCCTTCCCCTTGTCGCAAGCAAGGGACAGGGAGTGATGGAATTATTTAAAAGTGCAGTGAGACTGATTAAGAAACCATCCTTGTCAGAATACTCTCCAGGAGAAAATTCCGATAAAGCCAGGCATGAACGTGCAGCCAGGTTGACGGAGGAATTCGTCAAGCAGGGAGAACGCCGGATTACCTGGCGCGACCGGCTTGACGACATACTGCTGCATCCTTTCTGGGGATATATAGCGATGGTGGCGATCTTGTTCTTGTTCTTCCAGGTTGTGTATAGCGTTGGAAGCGCCATTGAAGGTCCTGTATTGGTTTTTTTTAACGGATTGACAGTTCAACTGTTGGGCTTTATTGGAAGTAAGAGCTTCTGGGGAGAAGTGGTCAATGGACTTTTGCAGGGGATCTCGGGTGGTCTGGCTATTGCATTGCCATACCTCATCCCTTTTCTTTTTGGATTGGGGTTGCTTGAGGATATCGGATACCTGCCTCGCATTGCCTTCTTAATGGATGGTTTGATGCACCGTCTCGGATTGCATGGAAAAGCTATCGTCCCATTCATTCTTGGGTATGGCTGCAACGTTCCGGCAGTTATGTCCACCAGGATCCTGGAAGAAAAACAGGATCGCTTTTTAGCATCCGCTCTCGCAGTGCTGGTTCCCTGTGCAGCAAGACTGGCAGTGATATTTGGTTTGGTGGCTTTTTACTTGGGACCAGTCTGGGCACTGGCAATTTACCTTTTTAACATTCTTGTAATCGCCCTATTGGGAAGGCTACTGACCAATTTGCTTCCTGAAAAGACTCCCGGATTGATCCTGGAGATGCCTGTTTATCGGATCCCAACAATTAAAACGGTTTTCAGTAAAGCCTGGTTCAGGGTACGCGAGTTCCTGGTGGAAGCGTGGCCTCTTTTGATCGCAGGGTCTGTTGCCCTCGGGATATTTACCTTTTTCAATATCAATCCGATCCTGAATTGGATCGTTCGCCCAGTGACATGGTTGATCGGGTTGCCATCTGAAACCGGTGTGCCATTGATCTTTGGTGTACTACGCAAGGAACTCTCTTTGATCATGCTTTGGCAGGCACTGGGGGGATTGGATTTTGCAGCCGTGTTAAGCCCCCTCCAGATGATGACCTTTACGGTGTTTGTTGTGTTTTACATTCCCTGCTTGCCAACCCTTACCAGCCTGCGCCGGGAATTGGGTACCAGGCAGATGCTGCTGATCGTGCTTCTCACTATCCTTGTGGCACTTGCAGCCGGGTTGTTCGTCAGGGTCCTGGGTTTAATTTTATTGTGATTTCCTATTATTTAACATTAAATGATTTAAAATTGAAAGAAAACCCTTTGAGGGATACGATTTCTTTTGGCCTTACAATTGATCTCATTTATTTTTAATCACATGCGATATACATGGGACCACGTTCATACAATATTCCGGAGATCTCTATTAGTATCCAGGTTTCAAATTTCTAAAAGAAGATTTCTTTATTCGATCCGGGGATTGATTGATTAATATAATTCTTTACAACCTAAAATTAGCATTGATTGGAATACTCGCAGGGATGTCAACGTCGATTGTTGCTTGGTTTTTAATACGTGTCTCAAATCACGGAATAAGAAAAGCAGTGGATTCCGTAAAAGAATTGGGACCTTTTTATACTGGAAAAGGACTCTCTTCAATTTGGTGGATTAAAACAGGCGCATTACCTGGGGGAATAATTGGTTTAATCGCAAGCCCATTTCTTGGACCAATTATTGGAGAGCAATTGATGCCAATAATAATTTTTTTCGGAAATACGATCTCTTACAATAATTCTGTTGAAGCAGGTTCTTTATTGATAGGATTATTGGCAGGGATCATCGGTTATTTCCTTCGATTACCTTGACCAATTTCGACTTCATTCACTATTAACAAAACGATTATTTCCCATTGATGAAAACGTCTAAATCATTTTTTATCATCATTCTCATGAAATAGTTTCCAATCCCAGCACCAAAAAACCAATCCTTTCCACTCACCCCACTTATCGAAAACTTCCTGTACCTGGCTTGGTTTGATTGGCTCTCCATTAAACCACTCATGGGAAACAACCTTTAATGCCCAACTATCGATTGGCAGGTAGTCAGATCGACCCAGGATCATCAGCAGATTCGCTGCTGCATAAGGACCAATCCCATTGATTTTCAACAATTCATTGCGAAGCTCCTGGATCGGAAGATCACTGGTCTTCAGAGATTCCAGGTCCAGGTCATTGCTATCGATCCGTCTTGCCAGTTCCAGGATGTATGGAGCGCGGTATCCCAGGCGGGTTTCCGAACGCAGATTATCCTCGTTGGTTTGAGCCAACCGGGAAGGGGTGGGAAAGGCTTGAAGCTCCGGATCTTGCGGCAGGGATTCACCAAATTGCTCGACCAGCTTGTTTGTCATTCGAATGGTTGCTGACCACAATGTATTGGTGGTTAGGATGGTGCGCACCACATCTTCAAACAGCGTGGGAGATCGCAGAACCCTTCCCATCGATTTTTTTTTGGCATGAGCTAATTGTGAAGTCCCTTTTATCGCTTTATAGAACAGGGAAAGATCGATATCAGTTCCAAACATCCAATGGAGTTTTTGTTCAGTTTCGATCCGCTCCAACCTGCTCAAATTGCCTGTCTTGACTTTAAATCCATTCTGGTCGCCTTCCATTTCCAACCTGATCACCCTTCTATTGGAAAGCTCCAGGATATACTCAAGAGTTTCTTCCTCTTCCCGCCAATGGAATGGTTTTACCTGGCACCATCCGTGAGAGGTTACGACTGTCTTGAAGTTAAATGGGAACGAGGATTCTACAGAGAATTCCATGCTCAACTACCTTCCACGTTGGAAAACAATCTCCAGAACAATAAACCTGCCATTATTGCCAGCCCTGCACCAAAATAAAATGGCGCCGAAGGTCCAAATCCGTGCCAGCTCCCTACTCCCTGCCACAGAAATCCCGCCAGCAGCGAAGCCGGGAAAACGGTTAAACCAATGGCTGCGTTATATACACCATAAGCGGTCCCCCTTCTTTCGGGCGGAACCAGGTCTGCCACCAGTGCTTTTGCCACACCTTCTGTGGCTGCATAGTAAATACCGTAGAAAGCGAACAATGTCCAGATCTGCCACCCTGTTTTGGAAACAGCAAAACCGAGGTAAACCAATCCATACATGAACCAACCACCCAGAATGAGGTTTCTTCTCCCCAACCGGTCAGAAAGGATGCCGAGGGGTGCAGAAAGTATTGCATAAACAAAAGAGAAGGTCATCATCATTAAAAGAACATGCAGAACATTAAGGCCACGCTCCTGTGCTCGCAGGATGATAAAAGCATCGGACGAATTCCCCAGCGTGAATAAAACGATCACGAAGAGAAAGGTTTTAAAACGTTTGTCCATCCCTTTCAGGCTGAAGATCGGGTTTGATGATCGCTTTAACCCAATGGTTTCTTTTGCACCAATCGCCAGTACCAGCACAGCCAAAACTGCGGGGAGGATACTTGCCAGGACCACAACCTGGAAGGTGGATCGGGTAAGGTTTAATGCATTCGATTGGGTCAACCATACGATCAAAGCTGCGATCCCAATCCCAATGAATGCCCCTGCGGTATCACCTGCTCGATGCAATCCAAAAGCCAGGCCGCGTTGTTTTTCCTCAACACCATCAGCCACCAGTGCATCCCTGGGAGCGGTTCGGATCCCCTTTCCCAGCCGGTCGCTGAAACGCACACCCAGTACCCAGCCCCAGGAATTGGCAAGGTATAGGAAAGGTTTGGCAATGGCTGAAAGTCCATACCCTAAAACCGTTAACCACTTCCGTTTGCCCAACCTGTCAGAAAGGGCTCCCGAATAGATCTTCATCATGCTGGCTGTTGTTTCAGCCAGTCCTTCAATAAAGCCAATGATTGCAGTTCCGGTTCCTAGCACATTCGAAAGAAACAGTGGAATAAGGTTGACGAGCATTTCAGAAGAGATGTCTGTTAGAAATGAAGTTGCTGTTACGATCCAGACATTACGGGGTAGCTTGCTCACTTTCTTTGTGTTGACTGGCATGGTCTTCTCCTGCGTTGTGTTTTCTTTCTTCTGTTTATTCATCCTGGTCGTTATGATAGATCCAAATTGTCAGAGGATCAATGTTCACTCACCACCCACATTTGGTTTCCGTCTGTTATAACCTCGATCCATCCATTATATTCCGTTCGCAATAAAGGGTAAGGCTCGAAAGTATTTATTGTTTCTTTATCCGGCAGCCGATTATTATCAGAAGAAGAGACTGTCAAAATTCCCAGGTCAGGTGCCAGCCTATCGATCCATTCCTCTGGGTTGAGCGCCGAGTAACCTGATGCGGGAAGCAGGAACAGGGATACATGATCAAGCTCCGGTTTTTTCATGAGATCTGCCAGATCTTCAAAAATCATCTCCATCGGCAGCAGGGCTGTGAAATTATTCCATTTTAGAAACATCACCATGCCATTTTCAGTGACAGTCATAACTTCCATTTGAGCACCATTATCCAGATCCAGCACCAATCCAATTTCAGCCTGGATGACCATGGTGTCTGATGCTTCCAAAGTTTTTCTTAACTGCAAAGCTGAATCAGACAACCCTGCCTGCCCGCTCCATAAAACCAGGGAAGGCGGATATTGTTCCATAATTCCTGGCAAGGCTGTCAATTGGATTTCTTGTGTCGATGCGATGATCAATGCGTCCAAACGCCTATTGAAGGGTGATAGTCTCCTTCCCAGGGCATCCGCCAATTCAGACCGGGATGATCCGCCGTTGATAAGCAGGTTCTTCCCCGACGGGGTCTGCACCAGGATCGCACTGCCATCATCAACATCCAGAAATGTAATATGGAGTTTATTGTCCGGTAATGTGACAACACTCTTCCAGACCAGGATGGTTATTAATGCGAAAAATACGATCAGGGCTGCAGGTTTCAATTGTGATTTCATTTTTTCTTTCAGTGCAGCCGGAGCATAGGTTATCCCAAGCAATAACAAATAATAGCTTACAACAAATAAAAATGAGAATTCCCCCAGGTAATAGATTCCATGGGGTATCCTTTCAAAAAGTTCGACCATGCGGATGGTGTACATCGAAAACGGCCACGCCAGCCAGGCCAGGATCTTCCCAAGGGGAAGGTAAACAGCTCCCACCAGGACAGCCAATCCGGAAGCAACCATCACGGGAGGTTGAGCTGGTAATATCAATGGGTTTACGAGAAAAGATGTCAGGGAAATCTGCCCGAAATGGTAGGCGATAATCGGCAAAGTTGTCAGCTGGGCTGCAAGTGTGAACAGCAAGTATTCAGCAAGAGGGGACGCCCATTTCTGTGCCTTATCCTGTGGCAGCTTTCTGGATAACCATCCCATCACCATACCCTGCATTGGTTCTGCATAAAGGATTAACCCAAGGGTGGCAGCAAATGATAATTGAAAACCAACATCCCATGGAATATTCGGATTGATAATGCACATCAAGAATACGGCAAAACCAAGGATGTTCAATCCATCTTGTTTTCTGCCCACCTGGGATGCGATGATGGCAGTTCCTCCCATGATGGCTGCCCGAATGACAGAAGCTTCTGCACCTACGAGTAGTGTGTAAAAAGTGAGTGCCATTATCGAGGCTGCCGCCCCCTTCCATCTTCCCAATAATCTCTTGAAAATGGTCATGAACATTGCAACCAATATGGTGATATTAAAACCGGAAATTGCGATGATGTGGGTGGTGCCGGTATTGCGGAATGCTTCCTGAAGGGAGGATGTCATTCCTTTATCAGCTCCCAGAAGGATGCCTGCCAGCAGTGATCCCTCGGGTTCTGGAAATAGATCTCTTATCGTTGAGAGAAAGGATTCCCTTAATAGGGAGCTTGATCTTAATAACGAGAAAGAGCCTTGATATGG
>DATEUN010000026.1:0-11440 GCA_035283125.1 Anaerolineales bacterium | reverse complement strand
ACCCACATACGATACCCATCGGCATCGTAATTCATCAGTCCATGGGGTTCAAGTACACGCGACCAGCCGTTGGAAAAATCGGAGAAATCATCTTCGAACAGAATACCGCCGGAAGGAGTGATCAAGTTGGTTATCAACGGTGAAGAACAGGAAGTTAACACTAACGATATGAGCAAAACCAACGGGATGAACCTGATCATTTTCATATTAGATTAATTTTACCAGAGAGGAGGAAAAATCAAGGGGGATATTGATCAAGAAGTTGTCCTGCCTGAAGACCTGCAGGAGAACCAGGCGCGAGAGCAAGCGCTTTTTGAAGCTCTGGAATTGCCTCGCTGTCCCTGTTAATAAGCAGGTATAACAGTCCGAGATGAAGATGGCTCGCTGCCTGGTCAGGGTCGATTTCAATGGATCTCTTAAAATAAAAATCGGCGAAGTCATATTTGCCTGTCCACATCATCACCTGACCCATATTGTCAAAAGAAATCCAACTATCAGGTTCCAGCTTGAATATTTGGATGGCAGCTTCCAATGCCACCTGATCGACATAGACCTGGTAATAGATGGAGAAGTCAAGCATTGCCTGCCAGGTTTGAACTTCCAGGGGTGAGGTCGCAACCGCTGCCTGGAAGTAATCCAATGCTGTAGCGAAATCACCTGCCCTGGCGTGGATCTCTCCGAGGATGATCTGCCAGGTGGCATTCGCGGGATCCAACTGTGCCACTTTTTCATAAAGAACAAGCGCTTTTTCCGGTTGGTCATTTCTTCGAAAGTAGAGTCCATTGAAAGCAAGACTGGTAATGGAGCCGGGATCCAACTCGAGGGATCTTTGGAGAGCTGGGAGAGGGTCTTTACCCAACTGTTGAGCGGATTCACCCAACCATGCCCAGGCTTCGGAATAACGCGGGTTCAGGTTGATGCTGTTCTGGAAAGCAAAATAAGCCAGTTCCCATTCCTGGATGGAAGCAAGCAACCTGCCACTTCCGACAAGTTGGAAAGCCAGGTCATCTGATTGGATTGTTTCCCTTAGACCAGCAGCGAGTTGAGATGCCTTTGCCATCAATTCCGCCTGCAAGCCAGAGACCTGTTCAAGCTCGGGTATCGCTTCCACAGGTTCAATCGCTGCCAGGATCAATCCCAAGTTGTAACGAGCCAGATCATTGGAAGGGTCGAGCAGCAAACCCTGGCGCCAGAGATCAGCAGCCTGGTAAAACGAACCCAATCCTGTTTCCAATGCAGCCCTTTCAAAAAAACTGGCGGCTGCATAATCCGATCCGGTTCCAATCGTTTTCCAGATGGTGACAGCCTTTTCGGGCTGCCCCACCTTTGATAATAATTCACCCAAAGCCATGCGACCCTGATCCGAAAGGTCACCAGAAACAAAGCTTTCTGTAAAAAAACGGATGGCATTCTGCTCATCAGCAGCCTTCAAGGCAGCGAAGCCGGCATTTTCAACCAGACCCTGCTGCCACCAGCAGCGGAAGGAAGCTTCTTCGTAGGCATGACTGGCCTGCCCGAATTTCCCTTGAGCTTCATACCTGGCAGCATTTTCAAGATACCTCCAACCCAGCAATGGACGAGGAAGGAAGATCACCAAACCAAGGCCAAGGATGATCGCAAAGCGGGTGATATTTTTATGCGAATGGTTAAAGGCAGGCATATCCTCATTATATCCAAGAAGGAATGACATAATTCTAGGGTGGCAGCGTTATTGGAAAGAATCCATAATGGTATTCAGAAGGAATAAAGACACAAATTCCATTTAACCGGGAAGTGGAACCGGTTGACTGGTCCTGTAAACTATGGAATTGATGATCGAAAGGGTATTAATCCTGCTGACCTCCCCACCGGGAAATATCGCCTATTTCCTGGTGTTAATGCTTTCCATAGCAGGGACATTTCATTGTTCATGGGAAAAAAGGAGAAAGCCATTAGATTCCGACTTTAAGGGATTGATGCTGTGCCTGGCGATCCTGGCAGGTACGATCCTGCTGCCTTTCGTGCTGCAGATCATGATTTCCAGTGGAACATCCATTCCACAGGGAGCCTATCACCTGGTTGAAGATGCCTGCGTATCGATCGGTACCATCTGGATCATCAAATGCTGGCTGGATTTTGAACATCAGAAAATGAAAGTTATCATCCCCTTCATTCTGACAGGAATTCTGGCCGTATCAGCCATTGTAATTGGTCTTGTTTTCAGGCAATCGATAAGGGATAACCTCTACCAGCATTCCATTCCAGACCTTGGCTGGCATATCGTCACAGCGATACTGATCGCTGCTGCTCTATTCATCCTGTTCATCAAACGGAGGAAGGGATTCTGGTTGGGAGCGTTCATCCTGGGGTTACTCATGGCTGGACAACTCCTTTACCTGGTGACCTTTTACCAGAGCACTGATCCAATCGGAACGATACGTTTATTCCAGTTATTATCCTTCCCCATCATGCTGGCTCACCCCATAACCCATCCATCCAGAACAGGAAACACCGACCAAGTCATTTCAGACCAATTGCAGTATGACGTCTATGATGCGCTGGTGCAACCCATCGTGGCTCTCATGGATTCAGACAGAGAAGAATTCAGGGAAGCACTGGTCGGGATCATGTCGAAAGGTTTGGGGGCAGAATCTGGAATTCTCATCCAGGTTCAAAATGACGAATCCTTAATCATTCAATCAGGATGGGATCTGATAACCAGAGGTAAACCATCGCAAAGCATTGAAATTGATGGCGGGATGGCAGGGGTGCTCAGAAAAATATTAAGCGGGAACGCTGTAATAATGGAAGGCAGCCAATATCCTGAATTACAGGAATTGATCGCTCATATCTTTGGCATCGCCGAGCCGGGAAGTATGCTGGTGGCACCAATCCCGGAGCCGGAAAAGAGCGACCAACCGGAAGGATTTATATTTCTTAATCCCCATTCAAAACAACCCTGGACGGAAAAGGCGGTCAGCCGGGCTGAAAACTACTGCCTGGCAATTGGACCTTTTTACCATTTCCATTGCCAGCAAGCAGACCTGACCCAGGCTTACGAGCAGGCAAACATACAAATCCGTAATGCAACTGAAGAGATAAAGGAATTCCGGGAAGTAAATCCCTGGTTTGCAGATCGTGATTTTGAGAACTTGAGCCTGGATGTCATGGTCAAGCGGTTGTTGAAGGAAATTGAATCATTGCGGAATACGGTTGAAGAAATTCAGACGGATAAAAACAAGGAAAAAGCTGAGAGCCTTGAGCTGGTCATTTCGCAATATCAAGCCCAGTTCAAGCTCCTGCTGGGTGAAGTCGCTCGATTAAAGAAAGAATTGGAAGCTTCCGAAAAAAAGGGTTTGCAGTCTAATAATGATAAATTGGTTGTACCAATTCGTGATGAAAACCTTTCCCAATTCTATGAAAAGATCCGTCAACCTCTGATCGTGATCATCGGTTATACAGACAGGTTATTGTCTGAATCAATGGGATCACTGGGAGAGAACCAATTCAAATACCTCTATAAGATCAAAGCATCGTCCCTATCGATTAAAAAAACCCTGGATGAAATCTCAAAAGGCATTTCCGTTCAAAATACCGATGCTGCCCATGAATTTTATGAACTGGATTCCCTGATCGATCGGGCGATCATGCTGGCGAGCGGTATCATGAAAGAAAAAAGAATCGCCCTTCAACTGGAATCACCTACAGATCATCCAAAGCTGCAAATCTCATGCCACCCTCTCCAGGAGATCATCAACCAGCTATTCATGATCACAAGCGACATTTGCAGTGAAAACGGGGTCATCAAATTCCAGTTAAAATTCATCCCAGTTGATGCTGAAAATCAGCTGCAGATTAGGATGAGTAAAATTGGCGGTGGTCCGTTTCCATCGCAATTGGCAGAAGACCTTGCAATAACGGAACAATCCCAGACTGAAGAACGTCCTGTTAGAAGTGACCTGCAGCAAAGAGTAAAAGTGCTGCGATCGCTGGTGTATGAACTGGAAGGCAGAACCTGGTCGGAAGATCTCCCATCGGGAGGATTTACGATCAACGTACTGCTGCCATGCGTAAAAGAAGAATCAATTGGAAAGGAACCATAAATCAATATTTACCGGTAGTTCAAATCTCGGGTAAATATTGGGTACAATAAAAGGATATGGAATTATTCAAGTACATTTCCGAACATAAGTTAATAAGATCAAGCGGATCCATATGGGTTCTGGTGATCATGATGATCGTTTCAGCCTGCAGCCCAACTGCTGCTTCAACGCAGACAAGGGTTCCGGTTATTACGGCAGCTCCCAATTCCACAGCGACAGCGACTCCATTTCAACCTTTACTGGTCGAATCATCAACAACTGAAGTCTTGGAAACACCGACAGCCCAAGTCGAAAAACCGATCTGGGGAGATTATCCGGCACCTCAGGTATTTCCTTACTACCTGGGTATCCCTTCGCCGGCAGAGATCATCCCGCAACCAAAAGGACAGACCAATATCCTCCTGCTTGGGTCTGATCAGCGTCCATATGAAGGCGGTTTCCGGACCGACACGATGATCCTGATCACACTTAGCCCTGAGGGTGAGGTCAGCCTGACCTCTTTTCCACGCGATCTTTACGTTTATATCCCCGGTTGGATGATGCAGCGATTGAACACAGCTTATGGATATGGCGGATTTAATACTCTGGCAATGACAATCGAATACAACTTCGGAGTAAAACCTGATTACTTCGTGCTGATCAATTTTAATGGTTTCCGCAGCATAATAAACAGCCTGGGCGGAGTGACCGTTAATGTCGGCAGTACTTTTTCTGATGCCAGGGATGGTTATTATCCTAATTATTACACGGTCTATGCTGGTCCTCAACTGATGGATGCCGAGACTGCCCTATGGTACGTGCGGTCAAGATATTCCTCCAGTGATATCGACCGACTGCGCAGATCCCAGGAAGTGTTACAAGCCATAGGCATGAAAATTCTAAGCCTGGATGGTCTGAACAGGGTACCCGAGTTATTTGATGCCTATAAGTCCAATGTCGATACCAATCTGAGCGTGGAAGCATGCCTGCGCTTTCTGCCTGCCCTGAACCTGTTATCAGACCCTAGCGGGATCAGGCGATATGTGATCGGTTATGAACAGGCATACGACTGGGTGGAGCCCAGCACTGGCTCACAGGTCCTGGTTCCCCTTCCGGATGAAATAAGCATTGTGATGCACCAGGCTTTGAATTCACCATGACAAAACGCCTGATCCTGGTATTTGTTGTTATCACACTGGTATCATGCAATATCAACAATCCCCAACCAGCAGCAGGAGTATCCGGACTTCCGAATAATACTTACCGTCCAGATTCCACGATCACACCAACTCCATTTTTCCCATCAGATAACCTCTACCCGGGTTATGAATATGTCATAATAGCCTCTTCCACGCCCATTTATATCCCACCCACTGAAACACCTGTTCCAGACCTGGAATCCATCCTGCCTGGATTGGTGACGACTCCGTCGGAATTGGGACCCGTGGATTACCAGGCACCTTTCCCTTATATTACGGACAACGATACGATCACCTTCCTGCTGCTTGGATCTGATATTCGTTCGACTTCATCCTTCCGGACAGACACCATGATCATAGCGGCATTCCGCCCCAGCCTGGGACAGATCAGCCTGATCTCGATCCCCCGCGACCTGTGGGTCTACATACCAACCCAGGGGATGCAGCGTATCAATACCGCCTACCTGAAAGGTGAGACATCAGGTCATCCGGGTAAGGGACCCGCACTGGTCAGGGATACGATCCTGTACAACCTGGGGATACGTATCGATCATATTGCCATGGTCGATTTCAATGGATTCAAGAAGATCCTGGACACGATCGGGGGAATTGATGTACCTGTCTACTGCCAATTCACAGACTGGCATTTGATCGACCCAAGTGCAGATCAGCAGGATGAAAATAACTGGAGTCTGTACACGATCGGACCCGGTGTCATCCATATGGACGGTGAAACAGCCCTCTGGTATGCCCGTTCACGGAAGAAATCCAGTGATTTTGACCGGGGAAGAAGGCAGCAGGAACTGCTCCGGGCAGTATTCGCCAAAATGCTGCAGGTCTCGAGCATTGCCAAGGTCCCGGAACTTTACGGGAACTTCCAGGATACGATTCAAACGGATATATCGCTTTCCATGGTCCTCGACCTGGCGCCATTTGTGTTCAAATTGAATAGTGCAGATATCCGCAGCTACTATATCCGTCCTCCACTTGTTTTTTCATGGACTACGACAGGAGGCGCATACGTTCTTTCTCCCCACACTTCTGAACTGCAGGCAATGTTGAAAGAAGCCATGTCTCCATCAACCAAAGTTGTGACAACAGATCCGATCACGATTGAGATTCGAAATGGGACTCAAAATTTGGGCTGGGACAGGCTCGCCATGGAGAGGTTGAATTATGCTGGATTCGAGGCAGCCGTCATTCCGTATGACCAGAACAATTTTCCAAATACGTACCTATTCGATCTCTCGACGACCACAGATCCGACCAACCAACAATTCCTGGTGGGATTGCTGGGGCTTCCGCAGTCGGCATTGATCCTGCAGCCGATCGCTGATACGGCTGTTGATTACTCCCTGGTACTGGGTGCAGACTACAATCCCTGCTTTAAACCTGAACTGATCAATCCATAAACTGCCAATTGACTTTCGTATAGATTCTTGCTAAACTATACGAAAGATAAGAATTGATTCTTTGGAGGCTATCATGGTTGAACCTTCTAATCGAATGGTTGGACAAATTACCAGTGAAACGCTTTTAACCCCGGCGATCAATTCCTGGGAATACTATTTAAACGACCAGGGAAAATCGCCTCACACGGTTAAGGCTTTCATGTCTGATATCAGACTGTTGATCGAATATCTCCCCCCTGATCAAACACTGGAGTCAATCACGACCAATGATCTGAATAATTTTTTTGATTGGCTGGAAAAGGGACGCAATGTTCCATGCAGCCCAAAAACACTGGCACGCAGAATTACATCTCTGAAGGCTTTTTTCAGATGGCTTTCAAATGCCGCGGTCATCCCGATCAACCCTATGGACAAGATCCCCCAGCGGTCGGTCATCAGCCCGCTGCCTGAAGTCCTTACAGATGAAGAAGTAACGGCTGTGCTCAATACTGCCAATCAACACCGATGGGATTCGAAAAGGGATGCCAGGCCCTATACCCTGGTCTCCCTGCTGCTGGGAACAGGGATCAAGAAAAGTGAGTGCCTGGGAATCCATCTCAATCATTTAGACCTGGAAGCTCCTAAAGGTCCATTGGTCTTCATTCGCTATGCCAGTCCATCCAATCGGTACAAGGAGCGCAAGATCACCCTGCCCGAGGATTGGCTGGATGCATTTAATGAGTACACGGCACAGTATGAACCAGTGGACCAGCTATTTCCATGGTCGCCACGGCGATTGGAATACCTGCTGGAAGATATCGGAAATGAAGCCAATTTGAGCAAACACCTGTCCTTTGACATGTGCCGCTGGACATCATCACTGATCGATATCAGCAACAATGTGGAACCTGATAAGATCAGGCAGAAACTGGGAATATCGAAGATCCAGTGGAGGGAAATCTCGAACAAGCTTGAGCAGTTATCCCCTCCGGGAGCCCTGGAATAAGAAATCAACCCCCTGTTTGTGAAACAGGGGGATTTTTTATTTAATAATGAATTTATCAGTTATGCTGGTTTAGGGATAATTCCATCACCAGGCGGGTTTTTTCGGTCACCTTGAAATCTTCACCTGAACGATAACCGGGGACCCAGATGATCTCATCACCCTGGCAGATCAATGGCCAGCCTGCCCGAACCTGGCGGGGAATCTTCTCATTGATAAAGATATCGGATAGTTTGATCGAACCGTCTTTCATACCAAGCGGTTTGAAACGATCCCCCTTCTGGCGCACACGAATTTTCAACGGAAATGCCACTTTTGCTGCATCCAGCCAGGCGATGAAAGGATCAGGGTTAACATCATAACCCTGCGGGAGTAGGTCCTTCTGGATCACCCTTGAGTGTACCCTCCATCCATCCCCCACGTCAAAGGTTTGTTCCTCAGCAATTTCAAACGGCTCTCTTAATTGAGGCCATGCCTGATATGGAACTTCTGCATCTTCATGGGCAACGTAGAGAAGCGAACCGATGCCGAAAACCTGCATTCCCTCCGACAGGTCGATCCTGGCAGAGACAGAATAATTGGCATTGATAAAAGAAACCCCTCTTTCAACCGCATCGAAATCAAGGTTTCGATTGGCTGGTTTCAAATGCTCCACTGCCCTGCGCAGAACGTTGCGCAGTAAAGGACCTGATGACGACCGCATGAGCGGCAAGTCGAAGGCAATAAAACCCTTCCCTTCGGTAACCAGCGCTTGTGACCAAAAGGAATCCACAAGTTCGCGGATCAACTGATGGTCTCCAGCCAGGCTGGCTGCACTTTTCAACAGCGTTCTCTTGATGCCTGGATTCCTGGATTCCATTCCCGGTATGAGATCGTGACGCATGTAATTACGGAAATAGGTCTGGTCCAGATTGGTGGGATCCTGGACATATTCCAGGTTTTTCTCCCGACAATAGGCAAGGATCTCAGAGCGCCAGACATGCAGGATCGGCCGTATGAGGGGGATTTCGGGATCAAATTCAGGCAGGATGGTAAGAGGGGTCATACCCTTCAAACCGCTCAACCCAGCCCCGCGAGTGAAATGCATCAGGACTGTTTCAACTTGGTCATCTGCATTATGGGCAACTGCAATGCTGCCAGCGCCTGCCTCCCTTGCCTGGGAGAAAAGGAAGCGGTAACGGGCTTTACGGGCAGCTTCTTCCAGTGAAAATCCATTTTCTTTCGCAAAATTGGAGACATCACCTGATCCGGCAATAAAAGGTATTTTATAGTTGGTGGCAATCCTGGCAACGAATTGTGCTTCTTTGGAAGAACCTTCCCTTAACTGGTGATCAAAATGGGCTGCGATAATGTTTCGATCCGACCTGATCAGCAGATCTAGCAGGCAGATACTATCCGGACCACCTGACACACCCACCAGGATTGGTTCCAGTTTTGCGTACTGCAATTCCTTATTCAAATAAAGATTCAATCGATCCAACACGGTTCATTCACTCAGTTTGGAATTTGCAGGCAGCTCATAGAGTTCGACCAGCACACCACCGGTCGATTCCGGGTGAATAAAGGCATATTTTTTCCCGTTTTCTTCCTGAACGGGTTCTTCATTGATCAGGCGGAAACCTTTCTGCTTTAGCCCCGATAACAAGGGTGTGATCTGATCAACCTGGATGCAAAGGTGATGCATTCCCTGCCCTTTTTTTGCCAGGTAACGCGCAAGACCTGATCCCTGCCCGATCGGTTGTACCAATTCTATCTCCCCCTCACCTACAGGCAGTATGGCGATGGCTGCATCCTGCTCCGGGACATGCCGAACCTGGTCCAGGTTCAATCCCAAACCATCCCGCCAGAATTTCAGCGATGTTTCGATATCCTCCACCACCATTGCCACGTGATGAATCTTCATGATGCGGGTCATAAATCACCTTTTCCTTTGAAAAACAAATACTCTTTTACATCGATATTACACGGGTATCCACGAGGTTATTAAATTTTTGCCAATCTGCATCGTTTGAAAAGAAATAACGCGGGAAAACAAGAAGGAGTCCATCCCTGGTTACCAGAGCAACCAGACTGAGCATCCTGCGGACGCGATTGAACCTGCTCCAGGGGATGAGATTCCTGCCCTGCTGAAGTTTGTATTCAATGCCTTCATTGGAAACTTTCCCTCTTAATTCTTCCTGGAGATTCCTGTTCGACCAGAGTTTCCTGGCAGCCAGGTAAGGTTGCAGATAAGCACCTATAATGAATCCGCCTGCGATCATGACGACAGCAATATAGGTGGCATTAGCGAGAATATCTCCGGTAGTGATCAATCTATAAATCAGCACAGCGATGGCGACTGCCGTGAAAAGCAGCATTAACGGTTGAACCCACTGGTTGCTGCGCTGGGATCGATTGGCAAGTCTTACTGCAGAAAAGAACAGCCCTTTCCGGTACCTGCCGCGAAACTTGATCTCCATTACCCTGAACCTATCCGCTGACTTTGAGGAAACCCAGGAATTTCCACAAATCGTGCATCATGCGATGACCAAAATCGGGTTTCAGGAACTGGTTGGGGCATGATCCCGGAATGACCTGGATGCCATTCGCCCGGCATTTTTCGACAGCATCCCCAGAGACACTGGTCATGCTACTGACCAAACCGGGGCGGGTGCCCATCATGCAGTGCATCCAGACATGATCGACACCCAGGTCGATACATTGATCAACGATCTGATCTGTAACCCTGGGATTAGCCAGGATGAAGACGCCATCCGGTTTTTCCGGGAGAGACCTTAAATCCGGATAGCAGGGATCACCGTCGAACGTATTAATGCGGGGGTTGACAGCAAAAACCCGGTAACCGTTCTCCTTGAATTTTGTATAGTTCAGATTGCAGCCAGTTTCACGCTGATCTGAAACACCGACAACAGCGATCTTCTTTAAAGCTAAAAATTCGTCCACCATAGTATTGATATCTGCCATTCGATCTCCCTTCCATTCCTTTCTTTGAACTATTAATTGTCAGTCCTTCCAAATCAAGCGATCACACAACCGCTTCATACTCTCCCCAAACACTGCGAAGACTGTTACAGATCTCACCCAGGGTTATATCATTATCAACACATTCGATCAGGACAGGCATCAAATTTTCCGTGCTCCGGGCGGTATCGATCAACCTTCCCATTAAATGATCCGTGGTGGATGGATCCCGACGGGCTCTCAATTGTTCAAGCCTATTTCTCTGTGCCAGTTCAATTTCGGGGTCGACCTGCAAGCGCTCCAGGTCCACGTTCTCATCAACCTGGAACTGGTTGACACCTACAACCACCTGCTCCAGTTTTTCGACAGCCCTTTGAGCTGTATAGGCTGAATCCTGAATCTCCTGCTGAAGGAAACCCCTTTCAATGGCTGCCAGGGCTCCACCCATTTCATCGATCCTGCTGATGTAGGCGGTAGCTTTTTCTTCGATCTGGTCGGTAAGGTATTCCACCAGGTAGGAACCAGCCAACGGGTCGACTGTGTCTGCAACTCCGGTCTCATAGGCAAGGATCTGCTGGGTGCGTAGTGCCAGGCGGACAGATCTTTCGGTCGGCAGCCAGAGGGCTTCATCCATGCTGTTGGTATGCAGTGACTGCGTTCCCCCAAGAACCGCACTCAACGCCTGGTAGGCAACCCGGACGGTGTTATTCTCCGGCTGTTGGGCGGTCAGGGTGGAACCAGCTGTCTGGGTATGGAAACGCATCTGCCAGCTGGCGGGATTCTGAGCTCCAAAGCGTTCCTTCATTATGTGCGCCCACATTCGCC
>DATEUN010000025.1:0-49939 GCA_035283125.1 Anaerolineales bacterium | reverse complement strand
CAATTTGCGACCAATTCATTGTTGTTGCGTGAAACAAACTCGGACCAATCCCAGTCACTGTCCTTGTTTTCCGGCATATTAATTGTCAGGTAAAAACGGAGGGCATCCGCATCATAACGAGTAATGGCATCCCGGCACCAGACAGCCCAATTCCTTGAGCCGCTGATCTTTCGGTTTTCAAGATTCATGAATTGATTGGCGGGTATATCATAGGGTAAGGCGAGCGGTATTTCCTCTTCTGCAAATATTTTAAGGAATTGACTCCCGGCACCCATCAATTGTGCAGGCCAAAGGGATGTATGGAAAAAAATATTATCCTTTCCAATGAAATAGTATTGTTTTGCAGAAGGATCCAACCACCAATCCCGCCAGCTTTCCTTATTTTCTGACAACCTGCTCCACTCAATTGCAGCCGAAAGGTAACCAATCACTGCTTCAAACCAAACATAAAGGCATTTTCCATCCCAGCCTTCAACGGGAACAGGGATCCCCCAATCCAGATCACGCGTGATTGGTCGCGGCAGAAGACCCTCGGATTCGATCTTTCCCAGCGATTCACCGAGGACTGTATCACGCATATGGGGAGCACGTTCCCGCAGGAATTCCTTAACTTTTGGTTCCAACTTGGAGAGATCCAGGTAAAAATGGTCAGTTTCGCGCAATTCCAATGCTCCATCCCCGGTCTTTGCATGGGGATCGACCAATTTTTCAGGTTCAAGTACATTTCCGCAATTCTCACATTGATCTGAACGGGCATTTTCATAGCCGCAAAAATAACAAGTCCCTTCCACATAACGATCCGGAAGGAATTTCATCGCTCCTGGAGAAAACCATTGCAGAGATCTTCTCTTGAACATGAAACCATTTTCTTTCAACGCTAGGAAAATGGATTGGGCAACCTTGAAATGGTTTTCGGTATGCGTGGAGGTGAAAAGATCGTAGGTGATGCCATAAGCTGTAAAGACCTCCAGGAATGTATCATGGAACTTCTTATAAACTTCCTCAACAGGTTTCTTTTCAGCATCCGCCCTGAGACTGACCGGTGTCCCGTGTGAATCTGTCCCGGAGACCATTAAAACGCGATCTCCTTTCAAGCGGTGATAACGGGCAATAATATCACCCGGCAGATGAGATCCCGTGAGATTTCCAACATGGATCTCAGCATTGGCATAAGGCCAGGCAATGGCAATTAAGATATTTTCAGGCATGTGTCTTCTCTTTATGCGAAGTTTTGTCAAATCATAACATAGATGGAAATGAGTTGTTAAATTTCAATAACCCAAATATCAGGTTAATTAATATCTTGTTTGTCAAGGAGGAAATACTAGAGGTATTCTTTTAGCTGTCTAGCTCTGAGAGGGTGTCTCAATCTGCGTAATGCCTTTCCTTCGATCTGGCGGATGCGCTCTCTTGTCAATCCAAATTTCTCTCCCACTTCCTCCAATGTGCAAGGTTCGTCGTTATTCAAACCATATCGCAATCGAAGTACACGAGCTTCGCGGGGAGATAGCGTGTTCAATATCTCCTCTATTTTTTCCTTCAACAAAGTCTGGTAGGCAGATTGAATAGGCGTTGGACTGAATTCATCTTCAATGAACATTCCCAATTCAGCATCTTCATCTTCACCTATTGGACTCTCCAAGGAGAGCGGCAAGCGGGAGACTTTCATGATCCAATTCAACTTTTTTACCGTCAATTCCAATTCTTCTGCCAACTCTTCTATATTCGGAGAACGGCCAAGGTTTTGCTCCAACTGGTGGGTAGCCTTGTAGATCTGACGGATTCGATCTGTCATGTGAACGGGAACCCTGATCGTGCGTCCATGATCAGAAATGGAACGTGTGATGGATTGCCTGATCCACCATGTTGCATAAGTGGAGAAGCGGAAACCACGATGGACATCAAATTTTTCCACCGCTTTCATCAGACCCAAATTCCCTTCCTGTATTAGATCCAGAAAAGGAATGGAATTCCCCATATACCGTTTGGCTATACTGACAACCAGGCGGGTATTTGCCTTGATGATATGGTCGCGTGCCTGGAGACCATCTTCAATGATAGCTTCCAGTCTCTTTCTTTCAACGGCATTTTTCCTGGGATTCTGGCAATTGAGGTCATTCGTGGCATTTTTCCCCGCTTCAATCCGCAAAGCAAGCTCAATCTCCTCATCCAAATTCAATAGCGGTACTCTTGACATTTCCTTTAGGTAAAGACCAACGCTATCATCAGTCGATACAGAACGGATATCCTGATTTTTCCATGAGATGGGTTCTTCCTCATCAATTTCATCCGTCTCTTCCTGGTCAGCTTGATTCTGGTCGAAGATATCTATACCGCGATTTCGCAAAGCCAGCATGATCACTTCCAGCCTGTCGCCATCAAGACCAGCGTCAGGATAGATATCCATCAAGTCGTCAGTTGTCAAATATCCCTTAATGGAGGCTTTATCCAGAAGCACATTCAAAATCTCGTTTCCATAATTGTGTCGTTTTGAATAAGCCACTGGTTGAGGACCGCCTTTACCCTTTACTCGATCTGATCTTTGAGGAGTGATTCCAGTGATGAGAATGGAGATGAAATGTGTTCCACAGAGTGTCCGCAGTCCATTTCATTCAAGTTCTGCCCGCATTGCGAACACAATCCCCTGCAATCGGGTTTACATTTCGGGTTCATGGGTATTTCCAATAATGCGTAATCTCTGAGAATCAATTCCAGGTCGATGATCCCATTATCAGGAACCAACAACCCGGATTCAGAAATAGATCTGGTATTAAAAGCATAAAGTTCGGTGAAATCCATATCGAGGATTAACTCAGACAAATCGAGACAAAATACACATTCCAATTCCAACTTGCCCTGGAAGTTTGCCTGAAGTAACAAACCCTGAGGTGTTCGACTAAAATTTGCAGTTCCGACGAAATCTTTCAGAGAGAGATCTTCCCCCAGTCTAATTTCTTCAAAATCGAAATTAAAATCATGATTGGTGCCAATCGGTTGCCCGATCAGGAACCCTATATTCAGCCGCAGTGGTCGATGATATGTATTCACGATTGTACTAATTGGAAGAATAATGGCTCATTCTAGCATATCGGCAAGCATGCGTCAAGAATCGTGATAAAAAGATGCGTATATCTTTATTCGTTACGAGGTTTTCTTAAATCCAATTCTTCCTTTCCGCCCAGTTTCTCACTTATTCGTTCCACAACAATCTCAAGTGCCTTGGGTTGGTGGACATAATCAAGGTCATCCGTTCTGATCGTGAGAACCGGGCAAAGATCAAAGGAAGTCAACCATTCATCATAAAATGTTTCCAATAGGTGCAGGTATTCGTGGGTGATCCCCGTTTCCATATTACGCGCTCTTCTTTGAATTCGATTCATGAGAACATCAGCGGAACATTTCAGGTAGATCAAAAGATTGGGAGAAGGAAGACTGTCAACCACCAGGTCATATAATCGACGATAAGCAAGAAAATCCCTCTCTGATAGATTCCCCATGTGGTGGAGTGCCCTGGCGAAAATATAAGCATCTTCGTAAATACTTCTATCAAGGATCGCTGAGCGAGGATCGTTGGCAGCTTCCAGATATTGTTCGGATCTGTGCCCAAGAAAGAAAATTTGCAGATGGAAGGACCAGGATCGCATATCAGCATAAAAATCGGGCAGGTATGGGTTATCTGCCACGGATTCAAATCCAGTCCACCATCCCAAACGGGAGCCAATCCTTTCAGTCAAAGAGGTTTTTCCCGCTCCGATATTTCCTGCCACAACAACCAATCTTTTACTCATTCTGTCTCCCGATAATCAGTAAAACAGCTGATCAAAGTCGGTCTCATTTCAAACCATTCACATCATATTAACATTCACTAAATCCACACGAATAGCATTTTCGGCAGCCTTCTTCATTCACCATCGTCGCTTCGCCACATTCCGGACAAAGATCTCCCATCCTCGGAAAGACAGGTTCCATATCATCGGATAACAAAGATATTGTGGATATTTCACCATCATCAACCTTCTTCACCGAAGTAGGGCTGGAGGATTCTTCTTTTAAATATTCATTAAGGACCTGCCCAACACCATCCGGCAGAGATCGGACACGATAGGGACCAAATCCCAGTGACCTTCCGCCGCCAATACCGCTTAATTGATTCACCACCTCGGACAATCTTGTTCTAGGAGGGATCGGTGAAGCAAGACGTAAAATGTAGGAGATCAATCTTCCGATCGCTTCAGACACTGCTGCTGTTTCAGAACCAGCCTTGGCGGTATTGATAAAAACCTCGAATGGGTGTTCTCCGCCATTCTGGTTTATGGTTACAAAAGCCTTCCCCAGTGGGGTTTCAACACTGAATGTGCGTCCCACCAGTTCACGAGGTCGAGGTTTTTTCATCTTCTGCCAGCCGGCTACCTGTGCAGCGATCTCATCACGTGAGATATCCCGATCTTCTTCAAGATAAAGAGCCGGTTGATAAACCACACCATTAGAAATAATATCTTTTTTAAGTGCTGTTTCATGGGTTTCCAGCACAACATTCTCCCTTGACCCGGTCACATATACAGTGATCCCTTTACAGCCCAGCTCCCAAGCCATCATGTAGACTTTGGATACATCCTGCACGGTGGCGTCTTGAGGGAAATTAACTGTTTTTGACAGGGAATTATCCACAAATGCCTGGAGTGCAGCCTGAGTGTAGACATGTTCTTCTGCTGTAATATCCGCAGAAACAACAAAAGTATCACGGATGGACTCCGGAACTTCATCCAATCCCTGGCAGGATCCATTTTGCATGACTTTTTCGATGACAGATTTCCTGGTTTCTGCATCCAAACCCGCCTGGGACAATGCATCTTCAAATCGAGGACTGGCATAGGTAAGCTGGAGGTCCTTACCATTGTCGTTGACATGACGGATGTATGCCAGGGCAAAGACCGGCTCACAGCCGTATCCTTCACATCCCGCCACCGTAGCTATCGTACCCGTGGGGGCAACGGTAGTCTGGGCGGCATTCCTGATTCCATTCTTCCTGATACCTGCAGTGATCAAATTCCAATCAAGGAGCGGTCTGCCCCAATCTTCCGATATTTCGACCAGAGAAACAGGTGGCTGCCATTTCATATCCATGGGGTCATAAATGCTGCCCTGAATCGCCGGGAATGCTCCCCTTGCCCTGGCAAGTTCAATACTGGATTTCATGGCATGATAGCGAACAAATTCCATCACCTGGCTGCCAAACTGCAATCCTTTTTCTGAACCATAGCGGACACCGGTATGGTACATCAGATCTGCAAGACCCATGATACCCAAACCGATCCTGCGCGCCTTGAGAGCGGCCTCCTTTAATTGAGGTACAGATGGGACATAGGCATTAGCTTCAACGACATTATCAAGGAAATTAACGGCTAATTCAACACTATTCCTTAATTTCTCCCAATCAACCAATCCATCGGGGGCACAATGTTCAGCAAGGTTAACGGAACCCAGGCAGCAGTTCTCATACGGACCAAGCCACTGCTCTCCACAAGGGTTTGTTGCTTCCAACGGGTATAGATGCGGAACAGGATTGGAACGGTTTGCTGCATCAAGGAAGAGGACTCCAGGTTCGCCATTATGGTGAGCCTGGTGGACGATCTTGTCGAAAAGATCCCTGGCTCGAACTGTTTTATATGTCACCAGGGGAAGACCAGCTTCTTCAGCCTGTTCTGGGGTCCCATTGAAATCCCGGTAGATCGGTGAATTGACATCCGGAAAACGAAGATCCCAATCCTGGTCATCCTTGACAGCCTGCATGAAAGCATCAGTAATACCCAACGAGATATTGAAATTTGTTATAGCATTCTCATCCGTTTTGCAGGTAATGAAATCTGAAACATCGGGGTGGTCAATGCGAAGGACTCCCATGTTTGCCCCACGGCGAGTTCCTCCCTGGGCAACTTCTCCGAAGGCATGGTCATACACCCGCAGGAAGCCAACCGGTCCGGTCGCGAATCCAGCAGACGATTTCACGTGCGACCCCTTTGGACGAAGCTTTGAAAAAGAAAAACCATTTCCACCGCCGGTCTGCTGAATGAGAGCAGCATCACGCATGGTTTGAAAAATTCCTGTAGGTTCCTTACCCATATCATCCGATATGGGTAAAACAAAACAAGCCGCAAGCTGACCGAGAGGGGTACCCGCACCGGTAAAGGTGGGAGAATTGGGGAAAAATCTTTTACTGGTTAACAATTGATAGAACTTTCGAGCCTGGGTGTCCACATCCCCGCCCCAAGTTCCTTCGACAAGGGCGACATTATAGGCAACCCTCCAGAACATCTCCTCTGGCGTCTCAATTGGCTGCCCTTTTTCTCCCTTGCGGACATAACGGCGTATTAAAACCTGCCGAGCGTTATCAGTTAAATCAATAGTTTCCAGATCCACAGGTATACCTGGAGTAGATAATAGAACTTCCTTTGAAGAAGCTAATTTTGTTTCCATAACGGGTTCTCCCTAATGTTCCAATAATTGATCTATCTCGTCGCGGATCGATTGCAAATCATCCATGCGTAGATACACTGTTGCATAACGGATATAGGCAATTTGGTCCAAATCTTTGAGTCCCTTCATGGCATATTCCCCCACCAAACGAGAAGACACCTCGGCTTTTCCCAGGTTACGGAGGATGGCTTCCACGCTCCCCACAAGTCTTTCTATATCTGCTGCCGAAACTGGCCGTTTAGCACAAGAAATACGAATACCACGAGCCAATTTCTCACGATCAAATTCTTCTCGAGATCCATCAAGTTTAATGATCAGGGGAGCAGACAATATCGGTCTTTCTATACTGCTGAATCGCTGCTTACATTCCATACATTCCCGCCGCCGACGGATACCGCCATGGCTATCATGGGTGGTATCCAGTACCTTGGAATTATTTTTATGACAGTATGGGCATTCCATACGCATCTCCGATTATAGAACAAATGTCACCACCATATACGGTGTTATGGATTAATTACCACCTATATTTTGGGTATTTAAACATTCTAACATACAAATATCGTACATTCAATGGTATCGGATTTAGAAACACTTCACAGAATTGGTACCTCAAATGGTAAGCCATTCTAAACACCCGGGTTTCCAAGTTCTGAAATATTTTGAACGCAAGGAACCGATTATGAAAGAATCGCTTCTGCAAAATCGAAGCTGGATTCGTGTGTATTCTTAACACATGAGTTAAAATTTAGTTACACATTGTCCATCAATTTTTATGATTCATAATGGAACCTGTATGTGCAATTATGAAATCATAAATTAAATCCAGTTAAGCGAGGAACTCCATGCAACCATTTCAATATCCAAAACCTCACAAGGTTGACCAAATCGATTATTACCACGGAACAAAGATCACAGACCCATATCGCTGGCTGGAAGATGTGGATTCTGCTGAAACCAGGGAATGGATCAAGCAAGAGAATGAATTAACATTTTCATTCCTGGAAAAGATTCCTGCACGGGTGAAAATAAAAGAAAGACTAACTAAGCTATGGGATTTTACCAAGGCAACATCTCCTTATAAAAAAGGTGGTAGATATTTTCAGTTCAGGAACAGCGGACTGCAAAACCAGGACATTCTCTATGTCTCTGAATCACTGGCAGATGAAGCACGCGTCCTGCTTGACCCAAATATCCTTTCAGAAGATGGGACTGTTGCGTTGAACAATTGGTCTGTGAGTCCGGACGGTAAATGGCTGGCATATGCAATCTCATCGAGCGGTTCAGACTGGCAGACATGGTATATCCGAAATGTTGATACTGGTGAAGATCTCCATGATGTGCTCGAATGGTCCAAGTTTTCAGGTGCAGCATGGATGAAGGATTGCAGCGGAATCTTTTATGCGCCATTCCCAAAACCGACAGAAGGAGAAACGTACCTAGAAGCCAATTACAATCAAAGAATATTCTTCCACAAAATTAACAGCCCGCAATCAGAGGACACGTTATTCTATGAACGTCCAGACCATCCCGAGTGGGGATTCGGCACCGAGATCAGCCATGATGGACGCTTCCTGATCATCTATATATCGCAAGGAACTGACAGTCGCAACCGCCTTTATTATAAAGACCTGGAAAGGGATTCACCTGTTATTGAACTACTCTCCGACCTGGAAGCCACTTATGAATTCCTGGGTAATGATGGTCCACTGTTCTATATCATGACAAACCTGGATGCTCCCCGTGCCAGGGTTATAACCATTGATATCGAAAACCCTGCAAAAAAGAATTGGAAAAACCTGATTGCGGAACAACATGAAGTTTTACAATCAGCACAGATCGTCGGCAACATGCTGGCTTTAATTTACATGAAAGATGCTCATGATGTGATCGAGCTATACCAACTGGATGGAACACCTGCAAGGGAAGTAAAACTGCCAACGCTGGGTTCCGTGATGGTTGCATATGTCCCCAGCCTGCATGGGCAACGGGATGATCACGAAATGTTTTATGCATTTCATTCATTCATTCATCCCATGACCATTTTCCGATATGATCTAATAACCAACGAAAGTGAGATCATTTTTCAACCTCCGATCGAATTTGATTTTTCAGATTATCAAACCGAGCAAGTGTTTGTCACAAGCAATGACGGCACAAAAGTACCCATGTTCTTAATCCACCGAAAAAACATGGTGAGGAATGGAAAAAATCCGACGATCCTATATGGATATGGTGGTTTTTACCTGGCACAAACCCCAACCTTCACGGTTCACAGACTGGTCTGGATGGAAATGGGGGGCATCCTGGCAGTCTCCAACCTGAGGGGAGGCAGTGAATATGGGGAAGAATGGCACCAGGCAGGAATGTTGAACAACAAGCAAAACGGTTTTGATGATTTCATCTCTTGCGCAGAATGGTTGATCAGAGAGAAGATCACTAGTGCTCAGCACCTGGCTATCGAAGGGCGTTCGAACGGAGGACTGCTGGTCGGCGCTTGTATGACCCAACGACCGGAATTGTTTGGAGCTGCCTTACCTGCAGTTGGTGTAATGGACATGCTTAGATTCCATAAATTTACAATTGGCTGGGCATGGGTCAGCGATTACGGATCATCGGAAGACGCGGAACAATTCAAAGTCCTGCTTAGATATTCCCCTCTCCACAACCTTAAGCCCGGAGAACATTATCCAGCAACCCTTATCACCACTGCAGACCATGACGATCGCGTAGTTCCAGGTCATTCCTTTAAATTCACTGCAACTTTACAGGAATGCCAGGCAGCCGATAATCCAACCCTCATACGAATCCAAACCAAAGCCGGCCATGGAATGGGAAAACCAACTACCGTATTGATCGAAGAATTCAGTGATATTTATGCATTTCTTGTTGAAGTACTGGATGTGGAATTGAATATTTAGGAACCAAACTCCTTATTTTGAGTTTTTTATAACAACCATATCAGACAGGACCCATGAACATTTTTTACTCAGATATCCATAAACGGCATGACTTCAGGTCTTCTTTGAAGGACAAAGAAAAACCCAGTCCCTTTATTGAAATACCAACCCGTATCAGTTCCATTCTTGCGACATTAAAAGGGAAACCCTGGTGCTGTCTTTCAGATCCTGATGATTTCGGATTAGAACCAATACTATCGATCCACTCTGTAGACTATCTTGATTACCTGGAAAATGCCTACCACAATTGGAAAGAACCCATTAGCGACGGTGGAATCGCTTATATCCCATATAAACCTGGCTTTGATCATAAAGATAAACCTTTTAACAATATTCCTGACCAGGATGGTTTCTTCATGACAGATATGAATGTACCTGTTAATGGATCGACATTTGAAGCTGCCATAGCTGCGGTCAATTGTGCTTTATCCTCAGCAAATTCTCTTCTTACGGGTGAGAGAGTTTCTTTTGGACTTTGCCGACCGCCCGGTCACCATTCTGGCTCAACCATATGCGGGGGATTCTGCTATCTTAATAATGCAGCCATATCAGCTCACTGGTTGAGTAAATATGGAAAAGTTGCGATCCTGGATGTGGATTATCATGCCGGTAATGGAACTGAATCAATCTTCTATGAAAGAAACGATGTTTTAACAATTTCACTGCATGCGAATCCGGCATGGGAATACCCAAGATATGCAGGCTATGCGCACGAAGAGGGGTCAGGGAAAGGAAAAGGCTTTCACAGGAATTACCCTCTTCCTCCCCTCACAGACATTGTTCTTTACAGCCATTTTCTTGACCAGGCACTCGAATTAATCGATGCATTTGAGCCAATGTTCCTGATCGTGTCAGCAGGTTTTGATACTTATGAAGATGATCCCCTTGGGAATTTCAGCATCACCCGCAAAGGTTTTCAAAAAATCGGAAAACAAATAGCGAGTTTAAATATCCCAACAGGCATTTTATTGGAAGGAGGTTACCATATAGAAGCTCTAGGACGGAATGTCGCTTCCTTTCTCGAGCCATTCATAATTTGATAAAATCTGGTAATATTTTCTGTACCTTTTGAAACTTGCTCTAAGATCAATCATTAATTGAAGGATTTCTATGAAATTATTAAAAATCGGTGAAACTATTTTATTAATACTGTTTCCAATTGCTGTGGTTTTTGTGTTCCTATTCGTCATTTCCAAAGAAGCCGGGGATTCAGAGTTTTATTCAAATTTTGGAACAGGCGTGCTGGTGATCGCTCACCAGGGTGGAGACGGGCTTTGGCCCGGAAACACGCTTTATGCATTTCAACAAGCTGTCAACATGGGTGTGGATGTGATCGAAACTGATATTCGACAAACCAAGGATGGCATCATTGTTATCAGTCATGATGATAACGTTGATGGAAAAAGCAACGGCAGCGGGTTGATCAGCGACCTGACTTATGCTGAACTACAGCAATTGGATGCAGGTTATACATGGACAAACGATGGCGGGCTGACATTTCCATATCGGGGTCAAGGCATTACTTATTCATCGCTTGAGGACATTTTCATTGCTCTCCCATCCATGCGGTTCAATATTGATATGAAGCAAATCGATCCACCCATCTACCATAATTTCTGCAATCTTCTGCAAGAATATGATATGGAAAACAAGGTCATTGCTGCATCATTCACTCATGCGAACATGACAGAATTTCGTAAGATCTGTCCGAGAGTGACCACAGCAGGAGATGAAAGTGAAACAAGGGTATTTGTTTTCATGAATTTTGCCTACCTGGGAAGGCTTTACAGCCCAAATTTCAAGGTTTTCCAGGTGCCCACTGAAAGCAGTGGAATCGTCATTTTGACCCCGAATTTTATCCAGGCCGCTCACCAGAGAAATTTACGCGTGGACGCCTGGACAATCGACAATCCTGATGAAATGAGACGATTGATCGACATGGGAGT
The DNA here is from genome assembly GCA_035283125.1 of Anaerolineales bacterium. Taxonomy (GTDB): domain Bacteria; phylum Chloroflexota; class Anaerolineae; order Anaerolineales; family Villigracilaceae; genus UBA12087. Next base: position 38,559 of record DATEUN010000025.1, on the reverse strand, counting down.
GGATGGAATCATATCAGACCGACCTGATGTGCTTATGCAAGTTCTTGGGAGGTAAAGAAGATCCTTTTCATAATTAGTAATGCAAGAAAAAAATAGAGCGAATTCGAATTGAATTCGCTCTATTTGGCGGTACCATCTTTTTTTTATTTATCTTCAACCATGATCATTCCACTATGTTTAAGAGCAACCTGGGCTGCAGCAAGGCGGGCTATCGGCACTCGGAAAGGCGAACAAGAGACATAATTGTTCCCTATCAGGTGGCAAAACTCAATCGAATCCGGATCACCACCATGCTCCCCACAGATACCCACTTCCAAACCAGGGCGGGTTTTTCTACCTTCGGTAATTGCCAATTTCATCAATTGACCAACACCGTCACGATCAAGTGTCTGGAAGGGATTGACAGGCAGAATTCCCTGCTCAACATAAGTGACCAGGAAATTCCTTTCTGCATCATCACGTGAGTAACCAAATGTCATCTGGGTGAGATCATTGGTACCAAAGGAAAAGAATTCGGCTAATTTTGCTACTTCGGCTGCAGTAACTGCCGCTCTAGGAATTTCGATCATTGTACCGAACTTGTAGCTGAACTGAACCTTTTTTTCCTCCATAACTGCTTTAGCAATACGCACCAACCTGGGTTGGATCCATTCCAGTTCCTTAACGGTTCCAGTCAACGGGATCATCACCTCGGGTTTTACAACGATCTTTCGAAGAGTGCTGTCAGCTGCAGCTTCAAAGATCGCCCTAACCTGCATTTCCACGATCTCGGGCATGGAGATACTTAAACGGACACCGCGCATACCCATCATCGGATTGGATTCGTGCATTGCCTTGATGGAGGCTAACAATTTTTCCTTATCAGCGAGACCATCCGTCTCTCCTTTTACACGCATGGTGATGACTTCCTCAAACAATTGCTCTTCATCAGGCATGAATTCATGCAGGGGAGGATCGATTAGGCGGATAATGACAGGGTAGCCATCCATGGCCTCAAACAACCCATCAAAATCTTTCCGTTGGTACGGCAGGAGTTTATTGAGTTCCGCAGTTCTCTCTTCACTGGTTTCAGATAAGATCATTTGCTGGACGATTGGTAACCTTTCCTGCTCAAAGAACATATGCTCAGTGCGGCACAAACCGATCCCTTTTGCCCCATAGGAACGTGCCCTGCGGGCATCCTGAGGGTAATCTGCATTCGCCCAGACCTGTAGACCACTGGTTGGCCAGCCTTCGGGAGCTTTGCGAATACCTTCGGTGGCAGTTATCTCATCAGCCCAGTTTAACAATGACAACAACTCAGTTTGTTCTTCCAAGGAAGGAGCCATGGTCGGGATCTTTCCGAGGTAAACCTGGCCAGTAGTACCATCCACCGAGATCCATTCACCTTCCTTGACTATCTGGCCATCCACTTCCATCTGGCGGCTATCCAGATCGATCTTCAAAGCCGAAGCACCAACAACACAGGGGATCCCAAATTGCCTGGCAACGACTGCTGCATGCGAAGTAGCACCACCTTCACTTGTCAGGATACCCTGCGAAACCAACATTCCATGAACATCATCAGGTTTGGTGAATGGGCGCACCATGATAACATCCTGACCGTTTTCTTTCCCCATCTTTTCAGTTGTATCAGCGTCAAAATATATTTGGCCAACAGCTGCTCCCGGTGAAGCATTTACTCCCTTTGTAAACACCGGGAACGTGGATTTTCTCTTTTCATCGAATTGCGGATGAAGAAGAGCATCAACCTGGTCTGTAGATACGCGTTGGACCGCTTCCTGGTGGGAAATTAATCCTTCATTCGCCATATCGGTCGCAATCTTGACAGCTGACTTGGCTGTTCGTTTACCATTACGTGTTTGCAGCATCCATAATTTTCCTCGCTCAATAGTAAACTCGACATCCTGCATTTCCTTGTAATGGTTTTCAAGGCGATTGGTGATTTCCATAAATTCTGTATAGACATCCGGCATGGTATCCTTCATTGTCTCGATCGGTGCTGCGTTGCGAATACCTGCCACCACATCTTCACCTTGGGCATTCAAAAGGTAATCTCCCATCATTTTCTTTTCCCCTGTTGATGGATCACGAGTGAATGCAACCCCTGTTCCAGAGTCTTCACCCATGTTCCCAAAGACCATGGTTACAATGTTGACTGCCGTTCCCAGTGAATCAGGTATATCGGTCGCACGGCGGTAATCCACAGCGCGTTTTCCGTTCCATGATTTAAAAACCGCTTCAGTAGCCAACTCAAGCTGCTTATAAGGATCCTGCGGGAATTCGAAACCCTTGTGATTCTTAATCACCTGTTTGAAATTTTCAACAAGTGCCTTCCAATCTTCGGCTTTCATATCGGTATCGGATCCATACCCCTTTTTTGCTTTGTATTCAGCCATCGGCTTTTCAAATTCCTCATCGGGAATATCGAGGACAACAGAGCCAAACATTTCCACCAAACGACGATAGGAATCATAAACAAAGCGAGGATTACCAGTCAGGTTGATCATTGCGCTGGCTGTTCGATCAGTCATACCGATGTTAAGGACTGTATCCATCATGCCAGGCATTGAGAACTTGGCGCCGGATCGGCAAGAAACAAGGAGTGGATCAAGTGCATCATTGAATTTCTTGCCTGTCTGTTGTTCAACCACTTTCAGCGCATCCAATTCCTGCTGCCACATTCCTTCTGGAAACTTCCCTTGTTGCGAGTATGCATTGCATGCTTCTGTTGTAACAGTAAAGCCGGGAGGAACAGGTACACCAGCACGGGTCATATCCGCCAATCCTGCTCCCTTACCTCCCAGTAAACTTCTTACTCCATCCCAATCGCCGGCAGCTTTTTCTGCCTCGGCAACCTCCCTAAATAAATAGACCCATTTCTTTGTCATTGACTGCCTCCAATAATTTCCTTTTACCAATACCTTCAAAAGAAGGAATTGATTATTTATTCTTCAATAATTTAACTCAATATTTTATTATAAATCCTCATCCCATTAAACTGAACCAACTCCAGGATTTCTGTCGAAATTCTAATAATTGGCACTTAAATTTTTTCGGTCTTGAAGAAATTATTGATTGCCGAGGAACATAATTCCGGTACTTCAAGCATAGGCATATGACCAACATCATCGAATTCATGATATTGCGAACCTACCAAGTAGGATGCCATCTGGCGCGTCTCGGCGATCGGGATGAGTGCATCTTTTACCCCAGCTATTATAAGTCTCGGTATATCCAATTCTCTTGCTATTTCAGTGGTATCCTGCCTGTTCATCATAGCTTTGATTGAATTGATTGCTCCCTGGGGAGGGGTATTTTCAATTAAATTCCGCAGGTATCGATGGTGACCAGGATCAAATGACAATTTTTCCGCCATCTGATCGGCTACCGGTTTCATGCCATGGTTCTGGATTTCCTCGATCATCTTTAACCTGGATTCCATTTGGGAAGGAGCATCAGGACTCGTGCGACTGGAAACAAGGGTCAATCCGGCAAGTCGATGTGGATATTTGGCAGCAAATGCAAGGGCTGCATAACCACCCATTGAATGTCCAGCGAGGATAGCTTTCCTTATCCTGAGTGAATCCATCAAACCTGATAAGAAATCTGCATACCCTTCCATTGAGTCCAAGTGGTCCGGGGATCCACTCAAACCATATCCAGGTAAATCGGGATTTATGACCCAAAAATTCCGATCAAAATAAGGGATCATGGGTTGCCAGATCGTATGATCGAGGGGAAATCCATGAACAAGGATAAGGGGGACTCCACGACCCGGACGCTGAAAATACGCCAAGCGGGTGTTATTCACATTGGTGTATTCCCTTATTTCCCCTGATCTTGATCGTTGCAGATATTTACGTGCATAATCGATAGCCTCGTTGGAATTATGAACTGTTCCAATCACCTGAGCCTCTCTTACCGCCTCGATAAGCATTCCGACCTCAGGACCCGAATCAATTTCAAGCTTCCGCATGATATTTTCTCCTTTAATCAACCTGGGAGGAAGGACTTTTTCTCCAGTTTTTTCCCACCAGGCTTCCAAAAAAACCCGGACAACATCAAGACAAGCCACCCAGGTATCTTCAGGTAATGTATTTTCGTAAGTTGCCCACAAATCAGCCAATGTCAAGAGGCAGATATCAACTCCAGCTTCGCCGGTATCACGGAAGAACCTGTAGACAGCCCTGCTGGATGGCATCTTCTTTTCTTTAAGAAGACGACCAACATGGAAGTGAAGACGCATGTGATGTTGAACAATGGTTTGAACCCGTTCAACTTCTTCATTACTCATCTTCAGAAGCCGAGCTCGCACCGAGGATATCTCAGCAGATACCCCTTCGTGCCCCCAAAAACGAATGCGACCATCTTCTGCTTGAACTGCCATCTTCGGTTTTCCGATATCATGGTATAAACCTGCGAAAAACAGGATCTCACGCCAGGATCTACCCTGAAGCTTATTCGTGGATAAGTGTTCAGCAATCTGTTTGCGATAGCGACCAATTCGTAAAACCATCATACCGTGAAAATAATTCGAGGCAGTTTCCGGATGATATTCTTCAGATAATGCAGCCAGAATAGACTCCAGGTGGTCAACAACACTCAGACTATGCGACCATACATCATGAACATGAGGTTTTGATTGAGGAGTGTTTTTTAACTGTGTTAATTCCGGAAAAATAATATTCAAGGCGCCCAGTAGATCGAGTGCTTTCAAACCGGCAGATGATTTTGGTCCTTGCAGGATTCTGATGATCTCATCTCGTAGTCTTTCGGGTGAGACATTAGAAATATTAAGAACTGAAGCTTTTAACAGTTTTCGAGTTTCCGGGATTATATGCAAGTCTAATGTCAACGCCATCCTGACTGCCCTGATAACCCGCAAGGGATCGTCAAGGAAGGAGGAATTACTACATGACCGGAGAAGTTTGTTGCGCAGGTCAGCAACACCACCAAGCGGATCATATACAGACTGATCTTTAGGATTGATAGCCATGGCATTGATGGTGAAATCACGCCCCTTGAGATCTTCGTCCAAATTACTACCCCTGAAGGCTGCAAAATCAACAACTTGCTGCTTCTGACCAGGCCTATTCACCAGAATTCGCCCGGTGTCCCTTTCAGAATCCAATGGATAGAAAACTGCTCCAAGTGAATCAGCGACCTTCCTAGCGAGTTTGATGGCACTTCTCTTAACTACAAAATCCAAGTCTCGAATGGGTTTATCGGCAAAAATATCCCTGACTGCTCCTCCGACGAGATAAACATCCTCTTCACCTGCCAATAATGCACGAATTTCATAATAAAGAGGAGGAAGGTTAATATTGAGTGGACTGTGCATGAACCTGATTTCGGGTTTTTCCTTGTAGCGAGACTTTTGAGCAGCTTTTAATGCCTGCTCAGGAGTCCCTCCCTGGGCGATGATCTTCCCATGCATTTCTGCCACCCAACGACCCAAATAAAGATCAGTTTGTTCCTCTGGATTATCAGGAGGATTCATCCATTAGATCCTGGTTGTTTATACTTATCCAGGTCTACGACACCGATAAATGGCAGGTTGCGGAAGTATTCATCAATATCCAATCCGTATCCGAAGACAAATTTATCTGGGATTGTGAAGCCGCGATAATGTATGGGCACAACCACTTCCCTGCGTTCCTCCTTATCCAACAAGGAACACACCCGTAAGGACCTGGGCATACGGGTTGAAAGAAACTCAAGTACATATGCGATAGTGTTACCACTATCAATAATATCTTCCACCAGGAGAACATTACGGTCACGAATATCCAGCTGCAGATCCAATGTCAGGCGAACATTTCCATGAGATTCGCGTACATTCCTACCGTATGATGAGATGGCCATGATATCCACCTCATGGGGAACATCAAGCTGTCTCATCAGGTCCACCAGAAAAACCATCCCTCCCCTGAGAATGCAAAGCAGAATCAGATCCTGACCGGCATAATCTCGGTTGATCTCGGCTGCCAGTTCGGAGATCCTTTTTTGTAAGGTATCCTCATCAATTAATACTTCTGATAGGAATTCATGGTAATCCTGCATATGAAAACTCCTGCTCCTGCTATGATACCTTCTCATTCGGGTGATTTGGAACAACATGATGCTTCCTGCAGCGAGCTTCATATAATTCGGAGGCGCCAACTATCACGACTGGGTCATCGTAATTGGCTGGAACACCGTTTACCAGTCGCTGTGTCCGGCAAGCTTCTCCACCGCATTCCATACAAATAGCTCTGACTTTGTCCACTCTTTCAGCCTGTGCCATAAGAGCTGGCATTGATCCAAATGGTTCACCACGAAAATCTGTATCCAATCCGGCAACGATCACACGCAATCCTTTTCCTGCCAACAACCTCACATAGTCAATGATCTCATCATCAAGGAATTGGGCTTCATCTATGCCCACAACGGTTGTATCTTCATCAAGGAAATCCATGATCTCCCTGGCGAATTGGATTGGTTTGGCATCATAAAATGTTCCAGCATGTGAAGTGACTTTCTCTACTGAATAACGGACGTCAATTGCAGGTTTAAAAACTTGAACCTTTTGACGTGCAATGGTTGCCCGGCGTAATCTTCTAATCAATTCATCAGTTTTCCCGCTGAACATCGAGCCCGTGATTACTTCGACCGAACCATTCGAATGTTTCATGATCACCTCGCTGGAATAATGAATCAGGCAGATGCATAATGCATCTGCCTGATAAGTTTACCGTAAAATTATTGGCTGGCAAGTGCCTGGTGAATTATGCCACATCAGTCTCGGGGACCTGGTAATCCAGGCTGCGCAGTTTCTTTTTCAAGTCGATCAGCGATTTCCGCCCAAAACCTGAAATTTCCAGAACAGCATGTTCACCTTCTGCCAATTTATCAAGGAATTGGCCAACCAGGGTTATTCCTGCTTGAGCCAATGCGTCTGTAGGACGCTTCCCAATTTCCAATTCCGAAATCGGACGGGAGGGGGAAGTGCGTGCAGATTTCCTTGCCTTGCTTTCATCTACATATTCCTGACGAGCCTGCAGTTTCTTATAGAAGCGATCAACCTGCCCTTCAATGTCAACGATTCTCTGCAGTTCACCACTGAAGAACGGATGACAGTCTGAACAGATCTCAACTCGTAATTCCTCTTTGGTAGATCCTGTAGTCCAAGTATTACCACAAGCACAGACGACCCTGGCTTCTGGATAGTATTTAGGGTGAATTCCTTCTTTCATGTTCGATTCCTCTCTTAATTCTCGGTGCTCAACGGCACCACGTTGACACGCTTGCGACCATGAACGACATCGAACATGACAACACCTTCGGCAATGGCGAATATGGTGTCATCTTTTCCAATATCAACATTCAAACCAGGTTTGAAGTGTGTGCCTCGTTGTCGAATAATAATATTACCTGAAATAACACGTTCACCTGAAAATTTCTTTACTCCCAGGCGCTTGGCGTTACTATCTCTACCATTCTTGGCGGAACCGCCACCTTTTTTGTGTGCCATACCTACCTCACTTGTTTGTACAACTCAATTTCAGTCCAAGCTCTTATTTACTTAGCCGTCGATTTTTTTTCGGATTTTACTGGAGTTGAAGATTTTTTCGTTGATGTTGATATTTTCTTCGTTGTAGATGTCTTCTTCTCCGGAGATGATGTCTTTTTTGATGTGGAAGTTTTCTTTGCTGGTGCAGCGGTTTTCTTTGCCGGTGTTGTTGTCTTTTTCGTTACTGAAGTCTTTTTCGTTGTTTCTGTTTTCTTCACCGGGGTTGAAGTTTTTTCTTTTTTCGCTGTTACCGGAGCAGCTTTCTCTCCAGATTTAACCTTCTTTTCAATTTTTTCAGTCTTAACTATCTTTTCAGGTGCAGAAGATTTGATAGATTTTTGATCGCCAACCTGATCAATAAGGAGGTGTGTGTATGTCTGGCGATGACCTGTTTTTACCCGGATGCGTTTTTTGGGACGATATTTAAAAACTGTTAATTTTGGTCCTTTAACATGCCCTTTCACGGTTGCCAGAACACTGGTCCCAGTAACTGTTGGAGTTCCTACAACAATCGTGTCACCATCAACAAGAAGAAGGATCTTATCCAGCTTGAGTTCTGAACCCGGTTCAACTGCCAGGCGATCAACAATAACAAAATCACCTTCGACGGCTTTATATTGTTTACCGCCACTTTCAAATATTGCGTATTTCATTATGTCTCCTGGTCTTCGCTTCACCGCACACCCTGCGGGTGACTTACAACCTGCGCAAGTTTACGGGGAAGCCGGGATTGTTTAGCTTTTCCTGTCATCATCAGACGGGGTTTAAGCGCACAGTATTATAGCTGATGGTTTCCGTACTGTCAATCAATATTCATATAGAAATCATGGCAACCAGATAACACTAATTGTCCGGTGCCCCCTCGGAAACCCAATCATTTAATATGGTTATCTGCTCCGCTGTCAATTTGGCACCATTCCTGGGCATTTTTCCTGACTTGACATTGGTTACCAACAAACTTTTCGATGGATTTCCTGGCACCACAACTTCCCGTCCCTTTGCTCCTGCCATTACCCCTTCATAAGTTGAAAGATCAAGACCAGCAGAAGGTTGACCATTTCCATGACAGCCTATGCAGCGCTGATTTAAAATAGGAGCCACATCGGACGAAAAACTGACCGTCGTTTCTGTATTATCCGACTGTGAACCGCATGAAGATAAAAGGATAATAATTAAGCCAGCCAGAAGGAATAATTTAATCCTTTGTTTGGATGCCGTTGACTGTTTCATAAGATCCTCTTTATACTCAGTAAGAACTCAAAAAATATATCTCATAGACCATCATGAATTATTTTATTCCCACTATCCTTATTAAGGAATGATTAATAGCTAATCTCTAACAAAAATATCATAAATGCCTCCTTAAATTAATGAAACTTGAGAATTGCTCCCTGCAATATTCAAAGAATACATTTCCACCCACCTTTCATGCGTGGACCATTGACAAACCGGATAGCATCCGCTAATCTTGAGCCATGGTTAATCCTACCAAAGAACAAGAAGAAGTCCTTCGTCAACCAATACCAGGACAGATCTTCCTTACAGGACCTGCCGGTTGCGGGAAGACTACAGTTGGCGCACAGAGAATGCTGCGGCTGCTTGACGAGGGGTCCGCAGGTCATACCATCCTGATCCTTGTACCACAAAAAACGTTGTTTAAACCCTTTGAGAAGTGTTTGCTGGATCATAAATTTTACTCTGGCAGTAAAGTAAATTTTATGACGATCGGCAGCATTGCGAGGAAGATCGTCGATCTGTACTGGCCTTTCGCTTTAGAATTTGGGGGGTTTTCCAACAAAACTGATCAACCACCAGTTTTCCTTTCCCTTGAAACCGCGCAGTATCACATGGCAAGGGTTGTCCAGCCGTTTTTAGATAAAGGGTACTTCTCTTCCGTAGTAATTGATCGCAATCGTTTGTTCAGCCAGATCCTTGATAATTTGAACAAATCCGCGTTTGTAGGATTTCCTCATTCAGAGATTGGCGAACGATTGGATAAAGCCTGGATGGGAGAAGCAGCACAACGAAGAGTATTCAATGATGTGCAGGTTTGTGCCAATCGGTTCAGAGAATACTGCCTTGATCATAATCTTCTTGACTATTCGCTATTAATGGAAACATTCTGGAATGTTCTTTGGCCTCTCCCAATAGTCCAAAATTACCTTCAGCAGGCATATCAGCATTTGATCTATGACAATCCAGAAGAGGATACTCCTCGTGGACACGATTTAATTCTTGACTTGATGGATAACTTTTCGTCAAGCTTGATCATCTTTGACCAGGATGGTGGATATAGAAAATACCTTGGTGCTGATCAGAGCTCGGCGATAAGGCTTAAAGATAAATGCAGTAAGTATTTCAGGCTTGAGACCAGTTTTGTCATGTCGGAAGAAATAGCGGACCTGGCAAATCGCTTTCGTGATCATTTGAGTGGATCCATCAACTTAATTCGCCATGACAAACCCGATAAGCAAGCAAGAATTCCTGTAACTTTTACTCCAGATTCAAGGTTCTTCCCCCAGATGCTGGATTGGGTAACTGAAAAGGTTCACAATCTTATCAAAGATAACGGAATTCCTCCTTCAGAAATCGCAATCCTGGCACCTTTTTTGTCTGATTCCATGCGGTTTTCCATTTTCAATAGGTTTTCTACCCTTGACATTCCAATTCGATCCTTGAGGCCATCGCGCTCGCTGCGGGATGAACCTGCCAGCCAGGCAATCCTGACATTATCCAAACTATGCCATCCCACTTGGAAGCTTATGCCATCCATATCAGACATCGGTAACATGTTCTTCTTTTGTATCAAAGACATGGATTTGGTTAGGTCACAATTGCTGGCAAGTAAGGTTATTCAGCAAAAGGATCAACAATTGACTTCTTTCGACCACATCAAGTCGGACATTCAAGAACGCATCACCTATCTTTTTGGCAACAGGTATGAACAAATTAGAAAAAGGATCGAAGCATACCTGAAACTGGATCCTCAACCTCTGGACCATTTCGTGCGCAGGTTATTCGGCGAAATCCTATCTCAACCCGGCTTCGGATTTCACCAAAACCCAGATGCTTCCCGAACCGCCGCCAGCCTGATCGAATCGATCAAGAATTTTCGATCAACCATGGCTCTTGAACAGAATTCTGAATTATCAAATGATCACGATCTTGGCCTGGAGTATGTCAAACTTTTATACGATGGTGTCCTTGCAGCGCAATATAACGACTCGTTGTTATCAAATCAGGAGGAGGCAGTACTCCTTTCACCTGCCCACACTTTCCTCATGATGAACCAACCTGTTGCGATCCAATTCTGGCTAGATCCAGGATCCAATGGCTGGTTTGAACGTCTCAATCAACCATTAACCCATCCATATGTGCTCAGCAGAAATTGGGAAGAAGAAGGCAGGGAGGGACATATTTTGTGGAGCGATGCAGATGAGATATCATCCAACCAGGAATCTCTAAGGCGCCTGGTGAATGGATTACTGCATCGATGCAAAGAACACCTATATCTTGGTATCAGTAATTTTAATGAAAGCGGTTTTGAACAACAAGGGAACCTTTTGAAAGCCTTACAAAGAGTTTTGCAGAGTTATATATGATCCTATTGTTTCAATTTGGTCTTTCCAAATCTTAAGAAGAATGATTTATAAGCCCCGTCCTTCGCAAGAGAAAATTCTATCCTACCTTGGTGGCAAGATGGGTATATCTGCTGTTCCCGGGTCTGGCAAAACATGGACTCTTTCCCGCCTGGCGGCGGATATCATATCGGGTGGAAAAATCGATCCTGGACAGGAGGTGCTGGTTGTCACCCTGGTGAATTCAGCAGTTGAAAATTTCTCGTCCAGGATTGCCAGTTTTATCTCACAGCTTGGTTTGCTGCCCCAGATCGGTTATCGTGTACGGACCCTGCATGGGCTTGCTCATGATATTGTTCGCGAGAAACCATCACTGGTTGGCCTAGATGAAAGATTTCAGATCATTGATGATCGAGAGGCGAACCTGATCCGCAATGATGCAACTTTTACCTGGCTGAAAACACATCCAGCATTTATGGAAGATTTCATTTCTTCCGATATAACAGATAAAAAAAAGGAATGGATCCAGAGCAATGACCTGCCAATCACCCTTGGTAATATTACCAATAGTTTCATCAGAACTGCAAAAGATCTATGTTTTGAACCTGAGGAATTGATAAAGGAACTACATCATTTACCTGATAATCTGCCACTGGCACAAATGGGTAGCGAGATCTACCTGGATTACCAGAGAGCGTTGGCGTACCGAGGCGCTGTAGATTTTGATGACCTGATCCGTTTTGCTTTAAGCCTGCTGGAGATGGATCATGATTACCTGGAACGTCTGCAAAATCGATGGCCATATATCCTGGAAGATGAAGCTCAAGACAGCAGCCAATTACAGGAACGTGTTTTGCGATTGTTATGCGGGAAGGGTGGAAATTGGGTACGGGTTGGAGATCCAAACCAGGCGATCTTTGAGACTTTCACTACAGCCAACCCAAGATATCTACGGAACTTTATTTCAACCGAGGCAGATTATAACTTTGATCTGCCTGAGTCCGGGCGTTCGCAGCCCTCCATCATTGAACTAGCCAATCAACTTGTCCGATGGACAATGAACGAGCATCCAGTAGATACATTACGTGATGCATTGTCAGCTCCTCCATTTATCACTCCATCCCCACCAGATGATCCTCAACCAAATCCTGAGAACGATCCGGAATCCATCCATTTCGCGGAAGGAAAATTAACACCAGCGGATGAAGTCAAGATGGTTATCGACTCAATAGAATCTTGGCTACCAGACCACCAGGAAGAGACAGTGGCAGTACTTGTCCCACGGAATGACCGTGGTTCTGATGTTGCAGATCAATTGAAACTGCGAGGGATCGCTTATGTTGAATACTTGAAAAACACAACATCAACGCGGACTACCGCAGGTGCGGTTGGAAACATCATTGCCTACCTCGCGGACCCATTGAATTCAAGAAAACTTGCAAGGTGTTATGAAGTTTGGCGCAGAGGATGGAGGGAAAAAACTGATGAAAACCATGAGCTCTATAAATCCGTATCATCCATCCTTAAGAAGTGCGCCGATCTCGAGACATACACCTCTCCCAGACCTGGTAATAATTGGATTGACAAATTGGAGGAATACAAACAATTCCTGGATCTTTCGGAGGGATCAAAAGAACAGGCGATCAACGAGATCAAAGAATTCAAGATATTGGTCACACGCTGGCAGGGGACAACTTTACTGCCTATCGACCAGATCGTCCTGACAATTGCTCAAGATATATTCACCGAAGCAACTGAGCTGGCGCTGATCTATAAATTGGCGCTTATGCTGCGCCAGACTGCAAATGCTCATAATGAATGGGGTTTGCCTGAACTGAGCAATGAGCTTGCGGTAATCGCCAGAAACGAGCGCAACTTCATGGGTTTCAGTTCAGACGAACATGGATTTGATCCCGGCATCCATAAAGGCAAAGTTGTGATCACAACCATGCACAAAGCCAAAGGCTTGGAATGGGACAGAGTTTACCTGATTTCCATTAACAATTATGATTTTCCATCTGCACAACCTTTCGATGCTTATATCGCAGAAAAATGGTACATCAGATCGAAATTAGACCTGGAAGCTGAAGCCCTTGCACAATTACATGATGTCACATCAAAGAAAGAAAATGGTCTGTACCTGGAGGGGCAGGCATCTATGGCTGCGAGATTGGACTATTCAAAAGAACGTCTCCGCCTTTTGTATGTTGGGATCACTAGAGCAAAGAAAGAATTGTTCCTGTCGTGGAACACAGGCAGAAACGGTGGAATGAAAGCTGCGATACCCCTGGTGGCACTACAAGCATGGTGGGAAGCGAACCATGGATGATGGACCTGTGGCATCCCAGCAAGGTTCTTAATTTCGCTTGTTTATTTAAAGGTTGATTTTGGTAATCGATTATGACAATTGAACAACTACCCACCTCTTTCACATTCAGTCAATCCTCTTTACAGGATTATCATGATTGTGAAAAACGATTCCTTCTACGATATATCGAAAGGCTTGCCTGGCCATCCATCGAGGTTGAACCTGTGCTCGAAAATGAACGCCGGCAGATAGAAGGCCAGAGATTTCATCGCCTGGTTCAGCAACATTTATCCGGAATCCCTGTTGAAAAGTTAACCAACCTTGCAGGAACATTTCCACTTTCACAATGGTGGCAGAATTATTTGCATTCCGACTTGCAGTTGGAGGGGAATATCCTTTACCCTGAAACCACTTTGATCGCAAGTTTAGGTGATCACAAGATCACTGCCAAGTACGATCTGATCGCAATTGATGGAGAAAAGATCAGAATATTCGATTGGAAGACTTACCATAAAAGACCAAATGAAAGTACGATGCAGCTTCGTTACCAGACGAGGGTTTATTGCTGGCTCCTGGCAACCATAGCTCCAATATTAACTAATTACCAGGAATTCGATCCAGGAAACATTGAAATGATCTACTGGTTTGCTAATTTTCCATCACAACCAATCAAACTGGCTTATTCAGAATCACAATTTGATAAAGACAGACAGCACCTAGAAAAATTGATCAAACGGATTGATTTACAGCGTGAATTCAAGATTACGGAAGACGAATCGAAATGCCGATTCTGTGTTTATCGATCGTATTGCGATAGAGGTGTAAGTGCCGGGAATTGGGATGAGGAATTCGATATCTCCATGGATATGCCAGACCTTACGATGGATCAGATCGAGGAGATCGAGTTTTAGGACAGGGAACCATGGAAAATTCCAAATATACCTGGATCGAACCTGAAAATTCAAACAAGGTATTCCTACCTGGTTATCATCCAATCGTGGCTGACAGGATCAAAAAACTGGATCTTCAAACCGAAGACCAGATCAAAGGATTTTTGGACCCTGATTTTTATAAACCATCCCCAAGCAGGGAACTTCCAGGTTTAATGGATGTGGCTGATCAAGTTGAGAAAGCAATCAGGAACGGGCAATCCATTTGTGTCTGGGGCGATTTCGATGTTGACGGACAGACATCAACTGCCATTTTACTCTCGACCTTAAAAAAGATCGGAGGAATTGTCACCTATCATGTTCCTATTCGTGGACCGGAAACACATGGGATAAATTTACAAGTCCTTGAAAAGGTACTCAGCGATGGTGCTCAACTGATCTTAACATGTGATACAGGAATAACTGCACACGAAGCCGTAGATTATGCAAACTCCAGGAATGTTGAAGTCCTGATCACTGACCACCATGACCTTCCGCAGGAACTCCCCAGGGCAGCCGGAATCACCAACCCAAAATTCCTGAATAGAAACCACCCACTGGCTGACCTGGCAGGAGTAGGGGTCGCATATAAGCTGGCAGAAGAATTAGCCACCAGGTTTGAGGTGGATCCAATTGGTATCCCTGTGGAACTGGCTGCGCTAGGATTGGTCGCAGACCTGGCACTTCTGCATGGTGATACAAGGTTCCTCGTTCAAAAAGGTTTGCGGTCACTAAAAAGCACCCAAATTGTCGGGTTGAATCTTCTTATAGAAGCCAGTGAGTTGGACCATGAGAGTCTTACTGAAGAACAGATCAGCTTTACTATAGCTCCATGGTTGAATTCTCTCGGGAGGCTGTCAGATGCCAACATGGGTGTGGAGTTATTAACTACAAGCGATGTAGTTCGAGTAAAAGTGATCTTATCCTTGATCGAAGGATTGGTAGCAGAAAGCAAACATCGTTCAAACCAGGTATTTGGTGCAGCAGAAGCCCAAATCAAGGAAAACCCTTCTATATTGGAACAACCTGTAATTGTTCTATCCCATCCGACATGGCCAGGCGGGATTCTAGGGATTGTAGCGAGCCGATTGGTAGAAAGGTATGGAAAACCATTCATCCTTCTCTCTTGCCCAGAAGGGGAACCTGCCAGAGGTTCCGCAAGATCAACAGAAGGATTTGATATTCACAAAGCAATAGCATCACACAAGGAACTGCTTATTCAATTGGGAGGGCACCCGATGGCTGCAGGGTTGTCCATTATTGGAGAAAATATTAACCTCTTCAATGAAAAATTGAATGAATCCATAAGGTCCAAAGAAATTGAATATTCAATCGAAAGAAAATTAACAATCGATGGATTACTGACACTGGATGAAATCACCTTAGATCTTGTTGAAAACATCAATCTCCTGGCTCCGTATGGACCTGGAAATGAGAAACCAGTTTTTAGCATAAATAACCTTTCCATCCATGATCCCACAAGAATCGGACGAAATAGTGATCATATGAAATTTTTGGTACTGGATGATAAGGGGAATTCACAAACAGTCTTATGGTGGAATGCAGGTGATCAAAGCCTTCCTGATGAGAAGGTCGATTTGGCAGTGAATATCAATACAAATAACTGGAAGGGGCAAAAACAAGTCCAACTTTCTTTTGTTGATTCCAGGATATGTAAGAGCATCGTGTTCGAATCCACTAGTCCAAAATTGGTGGTTGAAGATAAAAGGGATATCGATGAACCAATAAAGATCATCGAAAGGTTACCGGAAAACAGCATAGTCTGGTTGGAAGGATGGAATAAGAAAAAATTGGAGGAAAAGATAATCATATCCAATCCCGAAATAAAAATTACTGACAGGAACGGTTTATTTCCAACCAAAGTATTAGCCTTGTTGACCACTCCCCCTTCACAATTTGTCCTGAACCAGGTATTGGAAAGCTCCAACCCGTCAAAAATAATCCTTTTAAAAGATGAGGAAGAATCACCTGATGCTGACAAAGTGATCAGGCACTTGATGGGGTTGATCAAATATAGGATCGAGCATCATAATGGAACGACCTCTATAACAGCACTGGCAGCAGCCACTAAACAGGATCCAAAAACGATTCGACAAGCCATCTCATGGTTGGAAGCGAAAGGTGAGATCCAAATAGCTGTAATTACCGCCGAAGAGATAATCTTACACGCCGGAAATAGAAAGCAAGATAAACCAAGGCTGGAAGTTCTATGGAAAGATTTACAGCATTTAATCGAAGAAACAATTGCCTATCAGGCATATTTCAGACGGGCAAACAAAGATATTCTTTTTGATTCATGACATTATCTAAAGAGGTAATCAATTTCGTAAGAACGATCATGGAAATGGAAGGTCCACAATGAAGCAAAAACAAAGAATCATGGAGCACGGTACCTGCTATGTTTGTGGATCCGGCAATCCACACGGAATTGGTTTACGCTGGTTTACGGACGAGGAAAACACCATCTTTTCAACATTCAAGTTAGGAATCTCTCAACAGGGACCTCCGGGTTATGCCCATGGAGGCGCATCGGCTGCAATCCTGGTTGAAGCCATGGGAGCTGCCATCTGGAGGACAGGCATCAATGTGGCAGTTGTTAACCTTACGATCAATTACCTGCTTCCACTCCCATTGGAAGAAAACTTGTCGCTGGAAGCTCGTTTTACTAGGAGAGAGGCAAGAAAGATCCATGCAAGCGGAGAAATCAGGCTTGAAGATGGAAGGATTGCAGTTAGCGGTACTGGAATCTATGTTGAAGCACCACACCTGTTTGAAGCTGTGCGGTATACCCTGGAGGGTCAGTAGTTCAACAGCCATTTATTCAAAATATTTATAATAGGTTATAAATTCTTATCCATTCTCAAATGCAAAGGATATAATTTATAAATCATGAGAATGAGTGAATGAATGGTGATTTATGGGTTGTCGCTCTGACTCAAAGGAACAAAACCTTATCATTATTCGTCATATAATAAAGAAACATTATTATTAAGTACAAGGAGATCCATGCGTTTAATAGGATTTTTGATAGTATTATTTTTCCTGGCTTCCTGTTCAAGTACACAAGCTTCTGATCCACTTATGGATACACCAAATCCTGATAAAGATGGCTCTGATGTTATTTTCCCAACAGTCATCCCAAATGCTTATTCCCCCCAGCCAATTGATTCATCCAAGATCCGGGGAAATTTCATGATGGATAAATCCACTCTCAATATCATGGAAAGTTACCCGATACAAGTCAGCCTATCCTTAAGCGGATCACTTCCTACTCCATGTCATGAATTACGGGTCGATATAAGTCAACCCGATCAGCAATTTAAGATCCAAATTGAAGTCTATACCGTATTGGACCCTGAAATGATGTGTGCCCAGGTGATCAAGCCTATTGAAGTCACAATTCCGATGGGTAGTTTTCCAACAGGGAAATATTCAGTCTGGATCAATGGCGATCAAATTGGCGAGTTTGATTCCTAAGTCTTTTTGATAAATTTCGTTAACCAGCTTCCCTGTCAAGCAGCAAACTTATAGCTGCAAATCTTGCAGCTGTCAATACTGCAAGATCGTTTGGATTTAATTGAAGATTTAGACCTCTTCTACCTCCAGAAATATGGATCTTTTCTTTGTCCCTGGCTGAGATATCCAAGACAACTTGAAAGCCCTTGTTGATTAACGCCAATGGCGAGATCCCACCCGCCTGCAACCCTGTTAATTTCTCAGCTTCATTTTCAGTGGGAAGGATCATTTTCTTCTCTTTAAGATATTCCGCAAGAAGTTTCAAATTTAGTTGATGGTCACCAGGGATCACCGCCAGAACCGGTTTTCCTGGTGTCTGCCGGACAGCAACAATTGTTTTATACACATTTCCAATTGGAATATTTAAAATTTTTGCAGTCTTTACTGCACCAAGTTTTTCTTCCGGCAAAATAAAAACCTTGTATGAGATCTTTTTGGAATCCAAAAAGCGAGTAACATTCGTTTTCAATGCTTGATTCTCAATCATTTTTCACCTGTTTGATTAACTAAGTGTACGATAAAATCGGTTGGCTTGCATCAATGTTAATAATCCTTCATCGATTCAATTGCTCAAACCTGATTTGTAGTTTATATTAAGCTTCACTAATTATCACAAGATACTCAAAATATTATGTTTCATTTACGTATAAAAGCAGTCATCATATCGATCATAATCATATCCACACTTGCTGGTTTGCTGCAGGCATGTTCTGGAATTCTGGAATCAAACCAAGAAACACCTATTTTATTGGCAGCAGAAACAACTTATCACACCATTACTCCTCAACCTTCGTTAACCAATACATCCACGATCACCCAGACACAAACGATAACATCGAGCCCGACTATAACAAATACTCCAACTATCACAAATACTGCCACAATCACCCTGACCCCCACATTTGATTTTCCGGATGGTATCGTTATTGAGCAATCCAACTGCAGATATGGACCGGCTACCGCTTACCTGTTTGCTGCAGGTTTATATGCTGGAGACAAAGTTGAGATCTGGGGAAGAAATAATTCCGGCACCTGGCTATGGGTTCAGCCCGAAAAAATAGCTTACCAGTGCTGGGTCGCTGCGTCACAACTCGATATTCATGGTGATATTTTTACAGTCTGGGAAAAAAAGGTTAATCTACCACATTCCACCTTGTACGGTCCTGTTCAAAGAGTATCATCGCATCGATCTGGGAATGAAGTAATAATTAATTGGGAACCTGTTTGGATGACCATTGACGATGACAGGGGATACCTTATTGAAGCTTATCTCTGCCAAAGAAATATGATCACATGGCATGCTTACCATACCGATAGCACCACCATCACCTTAATAGATGAACCGGGTTGCAGTGAACCATCTTCTGCTTTATTATATGTGGTGGAAAAGCATGGGTACACTGATCCTGTCACAGTTCCGTGGCCTTGAGATTGATCCAATGAGAGTATGATGAAAATCGCCTCACCTTTAAATTTCCAGGAATTATCCGACCTCCTGCCAGAAAATACATCAACAATTGACAGGGAATTGATCCATCGCGCTTACAAGGTCGCTGATAAAGCCCATAAAGGTCAAACACGGATTTCCGGTGAACCGTATTTAAATCATTGCCTGGCTGTCGCTGCCATCCTGATTGATCTGGGAATGCCAGCAGAAGTCATTTCTGCAGCCCTGCTCCATGATACTGTTGAAGATACCAAGATAACATTAAAGGACCTTCAGAGAGATTTCGGAGATACCGTTGCAAACCTGGTCGATGGTGTCACAAAACTGACTCACCTACCAAGAGTCAGCAGAGCTGGTGAAGTAAGCGAATCTGATGAAAAGGGAAAAAGTGACCAGTTCATAAAGCAATCACGGGATAGAAAGCATGAACTGACCATTGAAACATTACGGAAAACATTCCTGGCCATGGGGGACGATGTACGGGTTATCCTGATCAAATTGGCAGACAGGCTTCATAACATGCGCACCCTGGGGTTTTTTGAAGATGAAAAACGGAAGCGAATCGCCCAGGAGACACTGGATATTTTCGCCCCTCTGGCTAATCGACTGGGAATCTGGCAGGTTAAGTGGGAATTGGAAGACCTTGCCTTTCGATACGCTCAACCGGAAAAGTACAAGGAAATTGCTGAACAACTCAAAGAAAGAAGAGAGATCAGGGAAACGCAGGTACAAAAAATCATCACTGCACTAACCAGGATCCTTGCAGAAAACAACATCAAGGGGGAAATAACAGGCAGACCAAAACACATCTATTCGATCTATAAGAAAATGGTTGATAAAGGAAAACCATTTGAACTAGTTCGAGATATTCGGGCGGTACGAATCATCGTACCAGATGTACCTGCCTGCTATGCCACACTTGGGATAATACACATGCATTGGAGACCACTTCCCAATGAGTTTGATGATTACATCGCTGCGCCAAAAGACAACTTTTATCAATCCCTGCATACAGTAGTTATTTACGATGATGGAAAACCCGTAGAGGTCCAAATACGAACAGCTGAGATGGATCAAAGTGCCGAGTTTGGCATCGCAGCTCACTGGAGATACAAGGAAGGCGGTCAACCAGCCAAGTATGATGAGCGGATCAATTGGCTCCGGAAGATGATGGAATGGCGAACCGATGTCGATGATGCCCAGGAATTCGTGGACAGCATGAAAACTGATGTTTTTCAAGACAGGGTCTACGTTTTTACCCCACGGGGAGACATCATTGACCTTCCATCCGGGTCTACTCCCATTGATTTTGCATATCATGTTCATACTGATGTCGGCAACCATTGCAGGGGTGCAAAAATTAACGGAAAGCTGGTACCCCTTGATTATGAACTCAAGACGGGAGACCAGGTTGAGATCCTGGCATCCAAAATTGGTGGTCCAAGCCGGGACTGGTTAAATGCCAGCCTGGGACTGGTTAAAACGCAAAGAGCTCGATCCAAGATAAGAGCCTGGTTTAAGAAACAGGATAAGGAACAGAATGAAGTGCAGGGGAAAATAATGCTTTCCCGGGAAATAACCAGACTGGGGATGCCTGAACCAGATGAAAAAACCCTGCAAAAACTTGCAAGCAGATTCAACCGAAGCGTTGATGAACTTTATCTCTCCATCGGATGTGGAGATCTTTCGGTTTCTAAAACCCTTAATTTCCTTCTTGATGATAAAGAGACCAGCGACTCATTAATCGTGGTGCCACCCACGAGTGAACAATCCTCCTCTGACGCAGTCACCGTGTTGGGATTGAAAGATCTTCTTACTAATTTTGCCAAATGCTGCAACCCAACACCAGGAGACGAAATTATCGGATACATAACCCGCGGCAGAGGCGCCACAATTCACAGGATGGACTGCCCTAATATTATGCGCACAAAGGACAGGGAGCGATTAATCAAGGTTTCCTGGGGAGAAAAAATCCGCACCTACCCGGTATCGATAAGGATCACTGCTTATGACCGACAAGGTTTAATGGGTGATCTTTCCAGTTTGCTGGAAGGTGAGTCTGTAAATATCGTGGATGTTAATGTACGAGTGAGCAAGAATATTGCGGACCTAGGGTTGGTGATTGAGGTTAAAGATATCGCCCAACTGAGCAGGGTATTATCAAGGATGGAAAATATCCCCAACGTGCTTGAAGCTCAAAGGGTAAAAGGTGGCTGATTTGCTTTCTGTCAAGGATGCCCAGGAAAAGATCCTGGCAGTCATTTCACCCACAGATCTTATCGAAGAATCCCTTGAGTCAACCTCGGGTAAATACCTCGGTAAAGATATTATCGCAAGCATGAACCTTCCGCCATTTGATAATTCTTCCATGGATGGTTTTGCGGTTCAATCCAAAGACACAATTAGTTCTGGACGGGACCATCCAATCACGCTGCGGGTGATTGATGACATCCCAGCAGGAAAAAATCCAAATATTCCGATCACGCCTGGTTCCTGCGCCCGGATCATGACCGGTGCACCTATTCCCCAGGGTGCTGATGCTGTTATCAAATATGAAGACACAGATTTTAATTTCAGAGACCCTGATTCTTCCGCACCATTAAATGTGAACTTATATCATGAGGTTCAACCAGGAGATAACATTCGAACATCAGGTGAGGACATTTGCATCGGAGACCTGGTTCTGGAAAGAAAAACAAAACTTCGACCACAAGGACTTGGTTTTCTAGCAAGCTTGGGATACGAAAAAGTTACGGTTCACAGATCACCGGTCGCAGCCATCGTATCAAGCGGAGATGAGTTGATACCAGCAAGCATCCCTTTAACCCCAGGGAAAACACGAGATTCCAATTCATATACACTGAGAGCTCTGACTGAAGAAACAGGAACGAGGAGTTTAAACCTTGGGATCGTTCCTGATGAAAAAACCCTAATCAAAGAAGCCCTTGATGAAGCTGTTGATGCTAAGGTTGACCTGATCATCTCTTCTGCGGGAGTCAGTGTTGGTGCGTTTGATTATGTGCGTCATGTCGTGATAGAAAACGGCAGCCTGGATTTCTGGAAGGTGAATGTCAGACCCGGAAAACCACTTGCTTTCGGAAGTTACCGTGGTATCCCATTCTTTGGTCTTCCAGGCAACCCGGTTTCGGCTTTTGTCAGTTTCGAATTATTCGTTCGTCCTGTTCTATTAAAATTGATCGGTGCAGCATCTCTATTTAGACCAGTCCAATCCATAATCCTCGAAGATGAGATCCAATCAGATGGAAGGGAAAGCTACCTTCGTGGAATTGCTGTATTGGAGAATGGTATATGGAAGGCAAAATTGACCGGTCATCAGGGCTCTGGAAACCTGCACTCATTGATCAAAGCAAATACTTTACTGATTTTACCCTCTGGGGTAAAATCCCTGCCGGCAGGCAGTCAGGTAAGCTGCTGGTTTATATAAACTGGAAATTGGAATTGACCAATGAGAAACTTGTGATATTATTTCACATCATTTTATCGGGTGAGTTCAGGTTATTAAGGCGTCTATTCTAAAAGGCAATGTTTATGAAAAATAAAACCATCGGGACAATAACAATACTATCTGTTATTGGATTAATCGATTCAGTATATTTATTGATCTACAAGCTATCCAATAACAATGCAATGTGCCTGGGAAGTGGAGATTGTGCAACAGTTAACGCCAGCCGTTATTCTGAATTATATGGAATTCCAGTGGCGCTTCTCGGTGTACTGGCTTATCTGGCGATCATTATCCTAGTGTTCTTTGAAATGCGGAATCTTTTTACCAAAGAAAATTCAAGCCTGCTTATATTTGGAATCAGCCTGGTGGGAGTGTTATTTTCTGGTTACCTGACTTACATAGAGTATTTCGTGATTTATGCAGTATGTCCATTTTGTGTTGCATCAGCGATTGTCATCACCATTATTTTCATTATCTCATTGATCAGGCTTGTGAACAACCTGAGCAACTAGGAGGATTTCATGCCAAGGATCCGTTGCCATTACAATGATTGTGTATTCGTAGATGAAGGATATTGCAGCGCTGCAGCAGTGGAGATCGACCCTGACACTGGTTGTGCCACCTATTCTCCATCAGAAGGAGTTGCTTCAGTAGAAGACTGGGATGAAGAGGAAGAAGAGATCGAGGAGTGGGAAGAAGATCAAGAAGAAGATCTATGGCTAGATGAAGAAGACGAATTCTAATTTCCCAACAAGATCATCAAATCAGGGCAAGGAAGGTAAAACTTCCTTGTTCTTTTTAATTATTCCGAGAACATGGAATACATCAGAATACCTGCAGCTATGGAAAGATTCAAAGAAGTTGAGTGACCTCGCATAGGCAGGGAAACAACAATATCACAAGAGTTTAATTGCTCGTCACTCAATCCTTTTTGTTCACTTCCCAAAAGGAGTATACAGGGTTTCTTTACCGTTGACAAAATACGATAATCATTTTCAGCATGTGCAGATGTTCCAATCAATTGGTAGCCATTTGAATGAGCCCAAGAAGCCATTTCCATATATGAAGATTTCAGAATCGGTTTCCAAAATAATGCACCCATCCCAGCTCTAACACAGGAAGGGTGATAAGGATCTACACCTCCATCAAGAAGGATAAGTCCATCTGCTCCCACACTTTCCAGCGTTCGAATGATCGTGCCCACGTTCCCCGGGTCCTGGGGAGAGACGATGGCGATCCCCCATTGAAAAATTCGCGTATCCAGGTCTTCCAGTTTATGGGTTTGTTGATATGCAATCGCGATAATCCCCTGTGGGTTATCCTTGCCCGATATCTTCCTGAATAAATCCGGGGAGATACGATAACATCTGGTCCCCTGTTGTTCCTGTTGTTCGACCAGTTGGTGACCATAATCGCTTGAAAGCAACTCAGGAGAATAGAGGATCGTATAAACATTCCATCCGGCTTCAAATAATGAGCTGACAAGATGGATACCTTCCACAAGGAACAATCCACTTTCATCCCGTTTTTTCCTTTGCAGCAGCGAGCGGGCAAGTTTTACGACCTGGTTTGATGAACTAGTGATCAGATATTCAGATTCCATTGTTCTCACAATTATTGAGATAACACAAGTATACACATTAAATCTATCTTCAAAGTCCTATCATCAATATGTAGATATTAATGCAAAAAATTTGCAATGTGATTCCAAGTTATTAATATCAATGCGTGTTACGGTAAAATATAACATCATGGAATTTATCCAAAAATCCCTAATGGATCGTGAAATCATTCATTACTATGATGGAAACCTACTCATCAGCAGTCAATACAACAAGGTCTTTATAAACCAGATTGGGAATGAAACGAATATTGATCTTCCAGGGGATGGCATTTTATCCATTCCAGGGCAATTTCGGCTCGGGAGACGTGCCTTACGACTTGATAAGTGCAATGTGGTACCAGTAAGAGACGGGCTGGTCATTATCAGGCAGGGATCTGTGTACCATTTCGATCACAACTCCAAAACACTTACCAAGGTATTGAAATTATCAAACTGCCGAAATATCCTCCATCAATCCATGTTGGTTACAGAAAATAACGAGATCTATTTTGGAGAATACGGGAATAATGCTTCCCGTTCAGAGGTTCCCATTTATCGAAGCCAGGACTCAGGAATAAGCTGGCAGAAGATCTATTCTTTTGATGCCGGGAAGATCAAGCACATCCATGGTTGTTATTGGGACAAGTATGAAGAAAAGTTATGGGTCTTCACCGGAGATTTTGCCGGGGAATGTTATGCCATTTGCACCGACAAGGATTTCACCAACATTGAATGGGTTGGAGATGGACAGCAATCATACCGTATGTGCAATGCATTCTTCGAGGAAGATTCAATCCATTGGATCATGGATTCTCAACTCGAAGATTCGTTTCATATCAGGATGGATCGAAGAACAAGGAAAATTGAACACCTGACCAAATTTCCAGGACCAGTGTGGTATATCAAACGATTGGTGGATGGTTATTACCTTGCCGCGACTGCCCAGGAGATCGGGCTGGGGGTAAAAGATCAATATGCTCACATCATGGCTACAAAGGACCTGAATGCATGGGAAGATATTGCTCAATATAAATACGATGGCTTGCCTAAAAGATATTTTAAGTTTGGCGTAATTGGGTTTTCAGATGGTCCTCAATCCAGTGAACAATTCTATATATTCGGTGAAGCCCTGAAAGGTTTGGAAGGGAAATCGGCATTATGCCAGGTAACAGGATGAGCAATAATGTGCCTTTATCAAGACTTTGGAATGTAATTGCAGAAATGGACTCAGATATTCTCGATTCCCACAAGTTCGCATTAGGATATTTGTATGGCTGTGATGCGATCCTTGGTTTGAAACCCCATTTAAACATCCGACCTATCGAGATTGTTGAAAATCCCATGATAAATAAAAAACCAGCTTTCAAGAATATGGATATAGCAGGAATCCAATATTTGAGGAGCCTTGTTTTTAAGCAAGCCAAAATTGATGTGGTGACAGATTGGGCTGAAACAATCATGCGCTTTCTTGAAATTAACCATGCTATTCTTAAAAAGAAATGCACGAATACGTTTGATTCGATCTTGACTGGAAGAATTACCATGCTTGAATTGACTGCCTTGCTTATGGATTGTCATTTTGCATGGCATGACCTGCGATACCTGAATATCGTATTGAAGCTAATGGATCAACATTGGCTGTACTCTTTCGATGGAAGAGAATTTTTTTTGGAAGGCAGGAAACATCCCACTCAAATAAATCTGATGCAATTCAGATTATTGATAATGCGGGAGGCTGCCCTGAAAAATATTTCCGGTGGATTTGTGTATGCCTGAAATTTGTATTTTCTCTCCAAATCGATACAGCTTATACACGACTACTGTAACAGCATTGTTGATTCGTAGAGGAATTAAGATCCAAACCATTTATGTCAGAAACCTGCTCAATCCAAAAAGATTTATCAATGAATACCGTAGAGATGGATCCAGATTGATCACAAAGATTTGGAAAAAGCTAGTTCTCAGGGAGGCAGGTTACCAGAGAGTAGGTGATATAAGGGCTTTCAGGGAGGAACAGGGGATAAAAGTAACAGATCTATTCGAATTCAAGAAGGATCCAGGTATCCCCGTTATTCAATGCAACGATCTTAATGATCCGGTAGTAATAGAAGGGTTGAAAATTTTACAGCCAGACCTGGTCATTTTTACTGGTGGGGGTTTACTCCGCCAGGAGATACTGTCGAATAGCGGTCATGGTGTGATAAACTGCCACATGGGAGTCCTTCCCTTATATCGGGGAATGGATGTAGTCGAATGGCCAATCCTGGAAGGAAATCCGGATAAGCTTGGAATAACTGTTCATTTCATGGACAAGGGAATTGATACTGGCGACATCTTGAGAATAGTAAAAATCCCCCCTCTCAATGGTGAAACTATTCGGAGTCTAAGAGATCGAATTGAACCAATCATGTGTAAAACCATAGTGGATACTTGCATTGATTTCCTGGATGGCAAATTAACAAGAAAACCTCAACGAATAATGGATGGGAAACAATACTTCAAAATGCACCCAACTCTTATGGGTATTACACAAGGATTAGCAGCGAAGGATAATCATGATCAATAATTCCAAACAAATTTTGAATAACTCACTGACAGGTTTTGAAATTAGCAGGTATTACAGGATTGCCATCTGGTTGGGAATATTTACGATCTTATATAATATTCTTGAAGGGATTGTTTCGATTGCATTCAGCATCACAGATGAGACAATTACTCTGTTTGGGTTTGGCGTTGATTCCTTTATTGAAGTGCTTTCAGGTATTGGAATTGTAGCCATGATCCTGCGGATCAGAAATAATCCAGACACTCTCAGGAGTCAATTTGAAAAGACTGCATTACGAATCACAGGAGTCAGTTTTTATATTCTATCTGTTGGGTTATTCATTTCGATTATTTTGAATCTTTACACTGGTCATAAACCAGATGACACATTGGCTGGATCGATCATCGCCATCATTTCCATTGTGATCATGTGGGGGCTAGTCGTGGCAAAACGTCGAGTGGGCAGGAAATTGAACTCCCAACCAATATTATCGGATGCAAACTGCACCCTGGTATGTGTTTACATGTCCATGGTACTTCTGATCTCAAGCCTGCTGTTCAAGCTTACCGGTATCGGATTTATCGACAGCCTGGGCAGCGCGGGATTGATCTATTTTTCAATCAAGGAAGGGAAAGAAGCATTTGAAAAAGCGAGTGGTATGGAAACATGTGATTGTGATGATGACTAATTAACCAGGTAAAGAGCTTTTTCATGCAATCAAATTATTTAAAACCTCAGAATATCCGATCAATACTTGATCGATATGGGATAAAACCAAGCAAAGGACTGGGACAGAATTTCATCAGCGATGATAGGATCCTGGCAGAGATCGTCAATTTAGCTCAGATCAATCGAACGGAAACTGTACTTGAAATCGGTCCGGGATTTGGAAGTCTGACACGACATCTTGCCTTAGCCGCAGAAAAAGTTGTCGCAGTGGAATTGGACCACAAGCTATTTCCTGCTTTGAAAGATATATTGCATCCTTACAAGAATATCCAACTTGTGCAGGGTGACATATTAAAATTACATCCCGGTGAGCTGATCCCAGGTGGAAGTTACGTGGTTGTAGCAAACATTCCCTACTATATAACTTCCAATCTAATTCGACATATCCTTGAAAGTGATACCAAACCAAAAAGGATCGTCTTAACGGTTCAAAAAGAGATCGCTGAACGAATTTGCTCAGAAAAGAAAGGTAGTCTATTATCTATTAGTATCCGAATTTTTGGGAACCCCACCATCCTGATGGAAATCCCAGCGAAAGCATTCTATCCCATCCCCAAAGTGGATTCATCCGTTATCCAAATTGAACTAGCCAAAACTCCTTATATAAACAGCAATGACCTGGATAATTTTTTCAGAATCGTGAAGGCAGGTTTTTCCCAGAAACGAAAGACTCTCAGAAATTCACTCTCCCCCGGTTTGAATCTTTCCACCAATGATATGGAATTCATTCTTACTGGCGCAGGAATTGATCCTATGCGCAGAGCTGAAACTCTCGACCTGCAGGAATGGATAAATCTCATGGATGTATTTAATAATCAAAGACCTGGATAATACCAAATCCTTTTAATTATCGATAATCCTGGAAGATTCTTCCGAAAAAAATTAATCGCCTGGTTCTACCAGGCGATTTTCTGTTCTGCAATCTCAATAAATCTGTTTATCAGAAATTGAATAGGAGGTTTAATGGATCAGATCATCTTCTCCAAATCTTCAGTAGCCCTGCGCATATCAAGGAAAATCAAACCCAGTTTTGCCTGTTCCCTTGCCAAAGTTGTGAGTACTGCTTCCTCTCCAACTGCCATCAAGACCACATAACCATTTTCACCTTTAATATATACCTGTTCCAGTGTTCCACGCCCCAATTCACTGGCAATCCTTTCTCCAAGAGAGATCATGGCAGCAGACATTGCAGAAACTCTGTCCTCTTCAACATCGCGGGGAAGCGCTGTCGCAATAGGAAGTCCATCAACACTCACTATTGCAGAAGCTTCAATATCGGGTGAGGACGCCTGAAGGTCACGCAAGCGATCAACCATTAATTGAGTTCTTGATTTTGTCATTCCTGCTTCCTCCATATCGATCTCCTTTAATTTGTTGTCGAAACTAAAATAAATTTAGCACATGGATAGGCGCATGTCAAGAAGGATATGGAAATCAAATACCAGACTAATGACCTTGACGCTCAAAAATCCGTATGGTAAACTACAAGCCGCAAGTGGTCCCGTGGTGTAGCGGTTTAACATGCGGCCCTGTCAAGGCCGAGATCGCGGGTTCAAATCCCGTCGGGGCCGCCTTAATATTCGAACAATAAATATCACTTACAGGAAAATCCCATCAATGACGGGATTTTTTCTTTTTCCAAAAGGGTTTTCGGTGGGGAACTAACAGATCAGTTTAAAATTTCTATATTGTCTTTAATGAGGTCGTTTAATAACATGTACATTCCTTCTGCTTAAATGATGGGATTCGGTTTCTTTCTTGAATTTACGAGAAGGAATTTCGATTTTCTTTAACTTCCGG
Organism: Anaerolineales bacterium; assembly: GCA_035283125.1. Classification (GTDB taxonomy): domain Bacteria; phylum Chloroflexota; class Anaerolineae; order Anaerolineales; family Villigracilaceae; genus UBA12087. The sequence continues at coordinate 9,062 of DATEUN010000025.1, read as the reverse complement.
GAGATTTCGGACGCTGACCTGGGAGGTGCCGGGGTATTGTAATCAAACCCAGCCACCATTTTACGTTCCAAGTTGGATCCCATGATTCTATCCAATGTTCGAACCATATCATCGTCATCAGGAGTAACCAGGGTAAAGGCGTCTCCGCTACGCTCTGCCCTTCCAGTTCTTCCAATTCGGTGAATATACGCATCGGCTGTATCGGGTATATCAAAATTGATAACATGAGAGATGCTTTCAATATCAAGGCCACGAGCAGCGATATCTGTGGCAACCAGGATCTGATAATGCCCTTGTTTAAATCCTTTTAGTGCCGTCTGCCTTTGACCCTGTGAACGATCTCCATGCAAGCTGGTAACCCTATATCCTTCAGCTTTGATCTGTTTTTGTAAACGGGTTGCACGGTGTTTCGTGCGCGTGAAGATAAGGACCGAATCTGTATCGGTTTGAGAAAGAAGAGATAAGAGAAGCTCGCGTTTTAAATGCTGGGGAACAGGATACAGGGCATGAGAGACTGTATTTGCTGGTCTACTCAAACCAACAGCAATTCGTTTTGGTTGGTGAAGTGATTCCCTTGCCAACTCTTCCACTTCTTTCGGGAAGGTAGCAGAAAAAAGTAAAGTTTGTCTTTGTGCTGGAATAGCTTTAATGATCCGTCGCACATCAGGAAGAAATCCCATATCGAACATACGATCCCCTTCGTCAAGAACGAGGATCTCAATTCTTGAAAGATCCACGGCTCTTTGTGCAATCAAATCAAGCAACCTTCCTGGACAAGCGACAACTATTTCGATTCCCTGGCGAAGTGCCTGGATCTGCGGATTTGCACCAACTCCACCATAGACTGTAACACTGCGAAGAGTAGTATTTGCAGAAAGCATTCGGATATTCTGATGGATTTGTTCAGCCAACTCCCGGGTTGGCGTGACAATCAAACAACGAGGTTTTTTACGCGGTCCAGAAAGAAGCCGGTTAAGAATTGGCAAAACAAATGCAGCCGTTTTCCCCGTACCGGTTTGAGCTGTAGCAATCAAGTCTGATCCATTCATCACTTCGGGAATGGCTTTTATTTGAATTGGCGTGGGAGTTGTGTAGCCCGCGCGTTTGATTCCCGCCTGGAGGCGGGTATCAAGGTTGAACTGGTCGAAGTTCACAATATATCCTTTTCTTCAGAAGTCTAGCGGTTGTTGGAAAAGAGCGGATGCTCAAAGGGAAAACAGCGACAATGACTGCTGAACTATTTGTACTAATAAGGTTATTACAATAACCGATTGAGTCATTAATGTCAAGGAAGGTTTCTGTGTGTTTTAAATTCTAATTTCATTAATGGAAATACCGCTCAATCTCTTTTTAACCCATGTGTGATATAATTAGCTACTAATAACAGGTCAAGCGAGCCAGCTCTGCCGTTAACCCCTATTATCGGGTTAACGGCTTTTTAATCCAATTTACACACCTGCTGACGACAACCATGAATCGGTTTTTTAAATAATATAGGAAACATCAACCTCCGGTTGGAAAGAAATGAAAATATTCAGGCAGACCTATTCTTTCATTAGTCAATGAGAAATTCTTTTTACCGGAAAATAATCTCTTTATGGTTAACAAATTGATACCTGAAAAAGACATCATAGATCAGGGGTAGCATCAAGAAATTAGTGTTGTTATTGTAAATAGACGTGAACGTAAATATTCAAAAGGAAAAAATGACTTTCAGCATCGGTGACCAGGTGATCCACCCAAGGCATGGGTTGGGACAGGTAACAAAACTGGCCATTAAACAATTCGTTGAGGGGCAAAACCGACCTTTCTATGAAATTGCCTTTCCTGGCAGCACTCTGTGGGTGCCTTTATCATCGTCGTCGGGTATCAGAAAGTTAACAGCAAAGAATGAACTAACCAATTGCCGTCGATTGTTACAGGGTCCAGCAAAATCACTCAACCCTGATTTTCGAATGCGGTTAACTGAACTGAAAAATCGCATCAACATTGGGACGCTTAAAGCGCGATGCGAAGTTGTTCGAGATCTGACAGCCTTCAACCGCAAGAAACAGTTGTCAGGTTTAATATCTGCTTTTTTCCAAACCACAATTGATGTTTTATACCAGGAGTGGTCTGCAATAGAAGGAATTACCAAAATTGAAGCATCCAATGAGATCCAATCGTTGCTCACAGAAGGGGAAAAAGTGAATGACAACAATTGAACAATCAGGATTGAAATTTGAGGTCGGTGATAAGGTAGTTCATCCACAGCATGGAGTTGGTTATATCGAGGGATTGGAAGAAAAACAATTTGAACCAAACAATGCTCAGATGTATTACGTGGTTTCGATACCAGATACAACATTATGGGTTCCAGTTGATTTTCTTTCTTCCGGGCTTCGTAAGCTGGGATCAATCAGTGAAATTAATGAGTGCCAGCAGGTATTAACGGAATCTCCGGAAATCTTAACTGCAGGACGAGATTTACTCTCCAAACTATTTGAACGCATTAACATAGGATCGATCATTGCTCATTGCGAGGTGATAAGAGATCTGACTGCATTCGGCTGGAAAAAACCGCTTTATGGACCCATTGCTGACTTTCAACGGATGGCTTTACAAGTCTTATGCCAGGAATGGGCAATGATTAAGGATATCCCTTTGGCAGATGCTTCGCAGGAAATCAATCAATTATTAAAAAGAGGAAGAGCCAAGCAATAAGATGGACGATCCAGTATTAATAAATGATTAACACACGGATTTTGAAAATAGGGTATACTAAATTGCTTGATTAACATACGTTCTAATACAAAAGACAAGAATTTGATTTGGAACCCATGCTTGACCCAGCACAAATATGAACGAAAGGAGTTTCAAATCATGACTGAAAAAGTACAAGGTACTGTCAAATGGTTTAATGGAGCCAAAGGTTTTGGTTTCATCGAACGAGCAGAAGGCCCAGATGTCTTCGTGCATTTCTCTGCACTAGCTGACAATGGTGGATACCGCAATCTTGAAGAAGGTCAACGCGTAGAGTTTGAAGTTGTGCAAGGTCAAAAAGGCCCGCAGGCTGAGAACGTCGTAGTGATCTAATCGTAATTGCAAATAATCAAAACGAGATAGCTAATCAGCTATCTCGTTTTGCATTAAGTTCAATGAACTCTTTAAGGATCAGAGCCTGTCAATGTTTTTTTATAGAATTTCTTAAGTAAGCTCTTCTATCCAATATATTTTTCAACCTGGATGCGTTTGGATCAGAACTTAAGTCACAAGCTGGGATCGTGGAATAAGTAAGGTGAGGTGAAAACATAGGATCCCCAACTTCAATCCAATGCTCCATTTTTTCATACCCATTGATCATATCTTTTACAGGTGTAAGATACCCCCTTGTTCTTCCTTCATAATGAAACATAGCAGCACCAGGTGCATACACGACCCTGTAACCATTTTGGATCGCTCTAAGGCAGAGATCGACGTCGCCGAAAACGATCTGATAATTTGGGTCATAACCGTCCAATTCTTCGAAAACCCCTTTCCTGATCATCTGGCATGCTCCGGAAACCGCAGACAGGTTTCTGGTCCAATCCAGGGAACCAGTGAATCCAAAATAATGCTCGGGAGCATTTTTATAAACATTACCAGTAAAACCCTGAAGTCCAAGCACGACACCTGCATGTTGAATTCGATGATCGGAGAAAAGTAGTTTAGTTCCAACTACCCCAACCCCTGGAATACCTGCCCACCTGGCCAGCTCGACCAACCAATCCGGCTCGATAACCTGCATATCATTATTCAGAAATAACAATAAATCACCGGAAGCAATCGATGCACCAAGATTTATTGCCTGCGAGTAGTTAAATTCTCCTTCATAATTCACAATCCTGAAATTGTCTCTTTCTTTGAGTTGATCATAGAGAGTAATCACTTTTCGGTCTGAGCTGCCGGTATCAACAAGGATGATTTCATAATCCGGTGCAGCTGTTCTTTCCACTATTGAATCCAAGAGTTTGCTTATCTTATGGTAATTATTTAATGTGGGAACAATGATCGATACTTTTACTGAAGACAAGGATCTCCTTAGATTTCCTTCAGCTGAGTCCATAAAACTTGACCTGGAATACTTATTAAAGTATATCTTTTGAATATTTCTTGGTTTTGAATCCATTAATCCGTTCACAGAAATAAGCAAGTAAGGAATATGAGTAATTTTTATAGAATCCTGACTGGCTTTTAGCAACAACTCCCATTCGGATTCAAAGAATTCTTCACATGGAAATAAACTTTCAACCATAAGAAATTCAGCCTTGATCAATGACCGGGACAGATAATTCATGGAGAGGAGGAATTCAGGTGAAAATTCAGTGGGTTTGAAAAATGGCTTTGTTGTATTTTTTCCGTCGCTGATTATCTCCACATCGGTTGAGTAGATATCCGCCTCCGGAAATTCTGCATTGCTGAGACCGAACATTTTAATAAATTGCGGTGAAAAAACATCACCAGAATCGCAAAATAGATAGAAACCAGATTCTGCCTTTGTCAGAATTTGGTTGAAACTTAAGGGAGACTCGCCATAAAATAGAATGCGTCTATCGGTTGAAATCTCTTTTTCTAATAATGATGAATCCCACCCTTGAGCAGCATATATAAGTACCTTCCAACCACCGAGCGATTGGCTTTTTATGGAGCTGATCGTCCTGATCCCACCTTCTTCCTGGCCAGGAAGGCATCGCACGATGAATGTAATTGAAGGAGTTTTTTTCTGAGACGGGGGTACCATTTTAATACGTTCTTCATGGATCTTTTTCCATCTCTGATATGACCTTTCCGCTTTAATAATTTGTTGGCGAGAGATAAATGAATTTGAATTAAATGCATGGTATGCAGATCGTAAAAAGACTTCACACTTGCTCCCGGGATGAAGTATCCTCCAAATCGATGCTGCCATTTGTCTTGTTGAAACCATTGTGTAAATTATCGCTTTAAGGAAGCAGGCACACGATTGGATTTACTAATTATGGAAATAAACCAACGTACGATCCGGAATTTTAAAATTGATTTCACCTTGGAAATCAAATCCTGGGGAATGGTTGAAAAGATCTCATATTTTCCGGTTAATTCATGGAGATCTTTAATTGAAAACCCATAATTTGAATTAACAAACGCAAATCGTTTCGCATCTTTTGCTATTTCAAACAAAATATTAATGCCAAACAGTTTTGATACATTGGATGTGTGGTCTTCCAATGCTGTCATGGCAAGCGCGAATTCGATATCAGAGCCATTCGCATTGAAGTATTTCTTCGCTTGTGGGAATACTTTAACGAAGTCGGATTCATCATTGAGTTCCTTATAATGGTCAAGGACCTGGAGGAACTCAATTTCTGTACGGATATGTGTTTCGGGACGATCACTGCTCACGTTTTCACCACCCGATCTGACACGAAAACCAGTCAATCTCTCCTGGAGAATATGGATATCATGCTTAAGGCACAAGCGTACCCATAAATCCAGATCCGGGAGCTGCATTAATGACTGGTTGTAATACCCCAATTCCTGATAACAAGACCTGCGAATCAACATACTTGGATGACAGAGCGCATTTCTATGGTAGAAAAAATAATTCAACCATTCAAAGCGAGTCCTGTTGGGTTGATCAAATACCTTGTAATATGAATTGGACATATCTGTCAGCGGTTGCCCTTCTTCACCGATGACATTGACATGAGTGAAGACCGCACCAACTTCCGGATGGTTATCCAGGAATTCAACCTGTTTCTCAAGCTTCCCTGGATACCAGAGATCATCGGAATTTTGAATTGCCACAAATTCGCACGGTATTGTCTCAACAAGATTTTCTCCAGATGAATTTGTGATTACATTTTTTCGTATCGGTCTGATCCTAGGATCCTCAAAGTTATTGATAATACTCCATGAATCATCGGTTGATCCATCATCAAATATAAAAAAAACGAAATCTTTAAAGGTTTGATCCAGAACACTCTGAATTGCTGCACGAATGTATTTCCCATGATTGTATGATGCCATGAAAACATTAACCCTGACATTTTCCATCAATTTCCTCACTGGATCATTATTAAAAATCCGCTGATAATTCTTGTACTAATTCAGATCTGATGATTGAATAAAAATTTCCAATATATTTCAAGAATTGAGTCAATATTATCTTTGATGAACTCCCATCTTCTCGAATAAATCATAATTCAAAGGGGTTTTTTCCTCCATCAATATGATAACATATGACCATTGCATCCAGAGCATGTAAGAATTCAATAACTGATATTATTGAATTATACTTATTTAATAATCATGATTTTTCATCTTTCAAGAGAAAAAATCCGATCAAACGATTAATTATTATGAAATAAGAACTTAATTCGCTTTGAAAGGCAATATTATGTCTGCTGGGAAGTTAAATTCATCTATCGTTGGAGGTATGTTTGGATTACAAACAACTCCAGATGAAGACATACAATACCCACCTTTTCTCATTGATAACCATCTACTTTTGGTTAATGCACGATCATCCATATGGTACTTAACCGAATCTCTAAAACCTAAACATGTATGGTGTCCGTCATATCTTTGTCACACAATAACTGACGCAATAAAGAAAACGAATTCCATTATACGGTTTTATGAAGTTGATGACCACTTATCCATCCCTTCAAATGACTGGATCGATCAAGTGGTAAATGGTGATATTGTAATTTTTATCAATTATTTTGGTTTCCCTATAGAAAATAAGGTTCTGCTTGATACCAAAGATGCTGGTGCCTGGATTGTGCTGGATTCCAGCCAGACACTTTTTCCTTCTAATACAGAAGATGTTATAGATTTTACAATTTACAGCCCGCGAAAATTCATTGGTATCGTTGATGGTGGAATTATTTGCCAACATTGTGATTTAGATCTAAACAAAATCGAATTAAAACAACCACCTGAATCATGGTGGATAAGTGCATTCCAGGCATCAATACTTAGAAAGGAATTTGATCTACTGGGTGGTAATAGAAAATGGTTCGAGCTATTCCAAGAAACCGAAAGGGACTCTCCTCTCGGTGCTTTCGAAATGAGCGACCTCTCCAGAGTTTTAATGATTAATCATTTTAATTATGGAAGGATTTCATCCAAAAGGAGAGAAAATTACAAGTACCTGGCAAACAAATTAGGAAATTTTGCGTTGTACCCGCAATTACCAGAGAATGTTGTTCCCTTGGGATTCCCAATCAAGAATTCCGAAAGAGATGTTATTAGAGAATTCCTGTTCACACAGGAGATCTACCCTCCAATCCACTGGAATATTAATGGTCAAGTCCCAGATAAGTTTAAGAAAAGCCATAAATTATCAAAAGAGATTATGACCATACCATGTGATCAACGGTATGACACAGCAACAATGGATAGAATTGCAGATCTAATCCTTAAGGTAATCAACCAATGAGAGGATATTTGGATCCTTTATATATTGATTCCTTGAGTGAATGGGGTAAACCACGAAAACTTAAAAAATGTGGAGGTTGGATCCTTGAACGGCAAATACCAGGTTCCAATGAAATCGATGGCATGGGTCCATATCCAATTTTCATGTGCGAAGATTATAGTTCAATGGATGATGATCTGCAGGATTTAGAAGACGACCTCGTTACAATTTCTCTTGTAACTGACCCATTTGCAGATCTTTCCCTTTCACCATTGGAAAAACTCTTTGACCTGGTAATTCCGTTCAAAGAGCATTACATCACGGACTTAGATGTTCCAGTTGTTGAAGCTGTTACCCAACACCATCGATATTATTCACGAAGAGGTTTCAAGGATGTCCAAGTGGATGTAATTGAAAACCCGATTGATTTCCTTGATGAGTGGGTAAATTTATATCAAACAATATCAGACCGGCATCACATCGAAGGTTTAAGAGCCTTTTCCATGAAGGCGTTCGAAAAGCAATTAAGAATTCCAGGGATGGTCATGTTCAGGGCGGTTTACCAAGATAAACCGATTGGTGAAGCGTTATGTCTCATCCATGACAATGTTGCTTATGGGCACCTTATGGGAATTAGCGAGTTAGGCCATAAATTGGGAGTTACATATCCAATTTACTGGACCCATTTGGAATATTTAAAAGGCAAAACCAGGTGGGTCAATTGGGGCGGGGTCTCGGGAATCATTAACGATGCGAGTAATGGATTGGCAAAATTCAAGAAAGGATGGTCCACCGAAAAACGGATCGCTTATTTTTGCGGCAAAATCCTGAACAAACGGAAATACCAATCACTGAATGTATTATCGGGTGAAGTTGAGAATAAATATTTCCCACCATACCGAAATGGAGAAATGGGTTGACATTAGATCCATGAAAAAAGATAATCGATCATTCAATAAATTGATGAGGTGAATCATGGTAGAAATGTACTTGAGAGCGTTGGAATTAAGTGATCTTGATCGAACACATAAATGGCACAATGATCCTGAATTATATAAGACTCTTGGAGGTGTTTTCAGGTATACCAGTTTACAAACAGAGGAGCAATGGCTAAAGGAAGCTGTTGCGGGAAGACCGGACGCGGTGAACCTAGCGGTATGTCTTGCCAATAATGATGAGCATGTTGGGAATATCTATCTAAGAGATATCGATTGGATAAACCGCCATGGAGAGGTTCACCAGTTTATTGGTATTTCCGGTCAACGAATGAAAGGCATCGGTGCGCAAGCTGTCGGAATATTACAGGATTATGCATTCAAGCAGTTAGGTTTGGAACGATTGTTTGTCCATATTATCCACGATAATATCGCAGCGATCAAATCGCTGGAAAAAAATGGCTGGCAGATAGAAGGAAAATTGAGAAAACATATTTTTAAAAACGGAGAATTCAAGGATGTTATTGTCATGGGTTTCTGCCGGGACGATTAACTAATTCCGTTTCTTAAAAAAAGAATAGCATAATTACATAATGGTTTTCTCATACTAAAAACTGGATAGCGGAGAGAAATTTGATGAGTGAGGTTGTTTTGATCACAGGCGGTGCCGGTTTCATAGGGTCACATACCGCAGATATCCTGAT
>DATEUN010000024.1:0-3103 GCA_035283125.1 Anaerolineales bacterium | reverse complement strand
ATGTTAATGAGATCATCACAACCCTTATGCTTAACTATGTCGCAATATTTTGGAATAATTATTGGATTTTTGGAAAATACAGCGACGCCGGCTTTCAAATGACACCCATGTTTGAAAAGAATGCCTGGTTGCCGCGTCTATCTGATTATGCAAAAGAGATCCCCAGTCTTTCAGGGATAACATTGCATCTTGGAGTAATTTTCGGCTTGGTGGCTGCTGTCGTGATATGGTGGGTGCTTAATCGAAGTAAATGGGGTTACGAGATCAAGTTGATCGGTGATAATCCAAAAGCTGCCCGTTATGCGGGATTGAACATAAGCCGCAACATCATCCTCGTCATGATGGTTTCCGGAGCACTGGCAGGCTTGGCGGGTATGTCAGAGATAAGCGGTGTAGTTCACCGTCTCCAGGAAAGAATATCTCCCGGGTATGGATTTTCAGGTATCATCGTTGCCTGGTTGGCTAAACTGAATCCCTTCGCAGTCATAATAGTCTCGATATTGTTCGGAGCACTCATCGTAGCGGGACGGGAGATCCAGCCATCTGGCATATCCAACCTCCTGCAGGGTACCATCCTTTTCATGGTGATCAGTAGTGATGTCCTGCTCAAGTATAAGATCCGTCTTGCCAGAACCGGGGAGGAAGCGGCATGAATCTACAGGTCATTTTACACGCAGGTCTGGCTACAGGTACGATCCTTTTATTTGCAACCATTGGGGAGATCTTTGCGGAACGCTCAGGGATAATGAATCTTGGTGTGGAAGGTATGATGCTCCTGGGGGCAATGGCTGGTTTCAGCACATCTCTGGCTACACAAAATGTCTGGCTCGGATTGCTGATAGCCATCATTGCAGGAGGGATACTGAGCCTTGCTCATGGATTGGTCACCATCCATTTCCAGGCAGACCAGGTGGTGAGTGGTCTTTCACTGACGCTATTGGGCACAGGTCTTGCCCTTGTTTTTGGTGAAGGTCTTACCGGTCAGAATCCCCCTCTTGTTCCTTCTGCCAGCATCCCGTTGTTGAGTTCGATTCCTTTCGTTGGTCCGGTATTCTTTGCCAACCACAGCATCCTTGTTTATCTTGGTTACCTGTTTATTCCATTCACCTGGTTTTTCATTTACAAGACCCGACCCGGTATGCATTTGCGGGCTGTTGGTGAAAAACCTTCTGCAGCAGACACCCTCGGCATTAATGTATACCAATTGCGCTACTTGTATGTTTTTGTCGGTGGTTGCCTTGCCGGTTTGGCGGGAGCATCCATCTCACTCTCCATTTCTCCAGGGTGGTACAGCAGCCAGACCACATCCGGCCAGGGTTGGATAGCGATTGCCCTGGTGATCTTTGCTCAATGGAATCCGGTGCGGGCTGCTTTTGGTGGCTATATGTTTGGAATGTTAAGGCGCTTCATCCTCGACTTGCAGGGTCCGACCACGATCCTGGGATTCGCCAACCCGATCTTTTATAACCACAATCTGAGTTTTTTCCTTCAAATGACACCGTTCCTTCTAACGATCATCGCCCTCGTTTGGGGATCTCAAGCTGCCCGGCGTAAACGGCTCGGGACCCCTGCTGCCCTGGGTGTTCCATATATCCGTGGGGAACGTGGTTTGTAGGGAATAAATTCCTTCACCAGGTTTTTCCGGGAGTTCGAAAAAGATCATCTTGACCAATCAACTATTATGAATTTATTCTTTTAACCCTCATGAATTTATTTCAGGAATTCATCCAACCTGCCACTTTGGATGAAGCATTTCATTTTTTGAATGCTTCATCAGGACCAGTCAGCCTGCTTGCTGGAGGGACCGACCTGCTTTTGGATCTCCGCCAGGGATATCATCCTCCAGTGCATACTCTGGTCGATGTTACATCCATCCCGGATCTTTCTGTTTTGGAAATGCGTGGTAACGAGCTATTTATCGGTGCAGCAGTACCCCTGGCAAGAATTGCTTCTTCACCTTTGGTAAGGGAACATGCCCGCGATCTGCAGGAAGCCTGCAGATTGATTGGTGGACCTCAGGTCAGGAATGTAGCTACCCTTGGTGGAAATGTCGCCCATGCTTTACCTGCTGCAGATGGGACGATAGCAATGATGTGTCTGGAAACCAAAGTCACGGTAGCTTCTCAAAGTGAAACCAGGGAACTTCCTTTACACGAAATGTTCCTTGCTCCAATCAGGTCCATCCTGCAGGAAGGGCGGGAGATTATTGTCGGATTCTCCATCCCGAAAAAGAAACCAGGGCGGGCATCTGCGTATATGCGGATAATGATCCCGCAGGGAACACCGATACCCATCTTAAATATAGCCATCTGGGTTGAAAGGAATGGGGATATCCTGGAGGATATTCGTATAGCCGTAGGACCGGCGCAGGATTTCCCGGCACGAAGGAACGACCTGGAGAACCAAATTAAAGGCCAGAAGATCGAACCAGGCTTAATGATGGAATTTGCGCACACCGTCAGTGATCAGATACCATTCCGGTCTAGCCGGCACCGTTCCAGCGCTGAATACCGCCATCATCTTGTCAGAAATTTATTTTTGGATACTTTCCAGTTTGCCTGGAGCAGGGCAGGTGAAACCCGGGAGCAGGTTGATGTCTAAAACGATCTCGTTACAGGTTAATGGGGAGAATTATTCTTTGCCCGTTGTTCCCGGAGAAACGCTTTCACAATTGCTTCGTGATCGCCTGAACCTCACGGGCACCAAGATCGGTTGCGATGAAGCTGAATGCGGGGCATGCACTGTTGTGGTCGAGTCTGAAGCTGTCCTTTCCTGCATCTACCCGGCAGAACGCGCGAATGGAAAAAAAGTGATCACCATTGAAGGGCTGTCACACCAGGATTCTTCAGGGCTTGAAATGCATCCATTGCAGGAAGCCTTCGTACAACACGGAGCTGTGCAATGTGGATTCTGCATTCCTGGGCAGATCATGACCGCCTATGCACTGCTGGAAAAAAACCCGCATCCAACATCTGCTGAGATCCGTTTTTCACTGAAGGATACCCTCTGCCGTTGTGCAGGGTATCCTGCCATCGAATCAGCCATATTATCAGTTGCTTCGGCAGATGCTGGCAATCGACCCATATCCGACAATGAAAATCAT
>DATEUN010000023.1:0-7411 GCA_035283125.1 Anaerolineales bacterium | reverse complement strand
GGACTGTAAAGAACAACGGCCTTGGCTCAACCATCACAACCCAGTGGAGTGATGCAATCTATTTATCGACCAATGCCACTTTTGAGTGGGTCGAAGACGATCTGCTTGAGACTGTTCCTCACACGGGGGTTCTTGACCCGTCTTCGACATATATGGTTGAAAGGTCAATTCAATTACCGGAAGCAATTTATGGTGATTTCTACCTACTGGTCATGACTGATCGATGGGATGCGGTTTATGAAAATGTGTGGGAAGAAAATAACCTGAAAGCCAGCGCGGTAATCCACATCACCCTGACACCCCCACCGGATTTGGTGGTGTCTAATGTCGTAGTTCCAGCTGAAGGCCAGGCAGGGGAACCCATGATCGTATCCTGGGATGTGACCAATAATGGCGCAGGCGAAACCTTCGAATCGAATTGGCTTGACCGAATTTATCTATCCAGTCAGGCGACTTTCGATGCAGTGACCGCAACCGTTCTGGGGACCGTAATCAATCCAAGTATTTTAGCGCCAGGTGCAAGCTATAGCAATGAGCTTGAGTTTACCTTGCCAGATAGGATCTCAGGCACATATTATGTGCATGTCAGGACTGATTATGCAAACCAAGTGTTTGAATTCGATCAGGATAACAATAATGTTCTGACCAGTGCCCCCCTAACGGTGAGCCACCCGGTGCACGCAGATCTATCAGTTTCATCAGTTTCTTATGTAACTGAGGCAGCAGCTGGGGCGCCTATGACCGTGGCGTGGAGAGTAGAAAACCACGGGGAGAGCAGTACTGTTGATAGCTGGACAGACCAGGTCTACCTGCTGCCCACCAATTATTGGACACCGGGTGGACTCTTGTTGGGGTCGTTTATCCACCAAAATGGGCTGGAAGCAGACAGTGCGTACCAGGTTTCTCGGACCATCGTTCTTCCAGAAGGTTTGGAGGAGGGAATCTACGTCATCCATGTGTTCACCGATGCCAACGCTCAAGTCTTCGAACACCAGGATGAGGACAATAACACCGCTCTTGGCGATTATATTTGGGTAGATATCGCTGAAGAATATTTGCCTAGCGATCTCATTGTGAGCGAATTTGGGACGCCATCAGCCGTTGTATCCGGCGAGACTTATGAACTGTCATGGACAGTGAACAATGATGGACCAGCTGTAACCAGAGCAACTGCATGGACAGATGGTATTTACCTTTCGACTGATTCGATTCTGAATACTGAATCCGACCTTCTGCTTACCACGCTTGTGCACCTGGGATCTTTGGCGAAGGACAGCAGCTATACTCAGACAACTCAGGTGGTTATACCCAATGGCATCGATGGGCAATATATCCTGTTCTTAAGTACGGATATATTCAGCAAAGTAATCGATTCGGACCGGACAAATAACCAAATGGCAAAGGCCACCGCCATCGATCTGGCTGATGCCGTTGACCTTACACCTGGGATAACTTCACTTCCGGATCAAGGTGTCAGTGGCCAGTCGGTGGATATTGCCTGGCAGGTGACCAACCTGGGAATCGGAAGTGCAAATGGTTCCTGGCACGATGCGGTGTATCTATCAACCGATTCCAACCTGGATGCATCTGACCATCAAGTGGTCAGTAAGATTGCTTATGGACCATTGGGCAGCAATGTTAGCTATCCACGATCCGCTACATTCTCTTTGCCCTCAACGATTTCTGGAAATTATTACATATTGGTCGAGACGGACAGTTCCGATCAGGTTTATGAACATGGAGCTGAAACCAACAACCTGGTTTCTCAAGCCATAACCATCCTCACCCCCCCACCCTCCGATTTAATTGTCAGTGCCATCAGTCTGCCCGCAACCGCGGTTCCTGGTGCATCAGTAAACATAAACTGGACAATCCAGAATCAAGGTGAGAATACGGCGAGCGGTCGTCTCTGCGACAGCGTGTTTATTTCAGCTGACATGCAGTGGAACCTATCCGATCCAAAAGTCGGGACGCTCTGTTACCAAATTAACTTGCCGATTGGAGGATCCACCCAAAACCTGGCGCTGTTTGATCTGCCTGCAAGCGATGTTCTGGCTGATTTGACAGCTGCGCTCGCCGCATCCATTTCTGAAACCATGCCGGGTATCACTCCGGGCACCTATTACGCAATCGTCCGAACAGATGTGTATAACCAGATTAAGGAAAGCAACGATGCCAATAATACAAGTGCGTCCTTAGATATGGTCGCAGTGGACGTGCAGGCTTTAGCCCTTGGCGTTCCAGTGGCAGATACTTATGCCCAGAACCAGGGACGCTATTATAAAATTGAGGTCCCCGCGGGTGAAACCCTCCGTATCTCGTTGGACAGCCAATCCACTTCAGCAACCAATGAGCTGTATGTAAGGTTTGGAGAAATTCCCAGCCGATTGAATTTTGACTTTATGTACAGTGCCCCGATGGAGCCTGATCAGGAAATCCTGGTACCGGCGACACAGGAAGGCGCATATTATATTTTTACGCTGGGCGCAAGTCCTGTGGATAACACGCAACAAATATCGATCACAGCGGACCTGGTCACTTTTAGTCTAAAAGCTGTGACTCCTGCTGAGGTTGGTCGCAAAGGCCTGGTGACTTTATCGATCACAGGCGCAAAATTTCATCCAGAAGCTCAGGTCTGGCTGGACAATGGCGTTGCTTCCTTCGGGTCTGTTTTAACCCACTGGGTTGATTCAACTACGATGTATGCGACCTTTAACCTTAGCCAGGCTCCCATAAGTCCCTATGACCTCTCCATGTATTCGGATGGAAGTATTATGACTTTGTCCGAAGCGGTTAATTTAATTGACGGGATTCCTGGTGAAGTCCAAATCTCCTACAATGCCCCATCAAACCTGCGACCTGGTCAAAATGGTGTTCTAACAATCAATTACTTTAATCCAGGCAATACAGATGTCTGGGGGGTGAACGCAAGAATTTTGTCTGAGAATGCCGCTATGCGCTTTCCGGAAGAATTGGAATTCACCTCAACTGAGGTTGTCATTCCAATGGTCAGCCAAAGTGGTCCTCCCATAATGCTCATGCCTGGCGAATCCCAGCAAGCCACACTTTTCTTCCACCCAACTACAGAAAATGGTGATGTGAAGTTTAAAGTCTGGCTGGAAACCACAGAATCTTCATTCCAAGCCTCACTACCTGATGGGTCAGAATTCACTGTCCCAACTGCTGACAACCTTTCTGTTCAATTAAACGATCATCCTGAAAATTCCGGGAAAGTTGTTCAGAGTGACAGTCCTATCTCACTCCTCTCTTCAATTAATGGGCTACCGAAGGAATATATAACCAATAATACATTTGCGGATGTCGGCAAGATTCAGGACCTGCTGATGGCACGTGAGTCGCCGCTTGCAGATTATCGCTATTCGCATTTGGGTAATGAACTTACCGCAGCTGACATCGTGTACATGGCGAGTATAACGGCAGATTGGGAGATCAATCCTGAAATATTACTCGTCTATCTCCAGATGTACTACAACCTTTTAGATCCGATTAGCCTGACCTCCGCGGAAATCGACCAGTTGGTCACCTTCTCCATCGATGCAGGACAATCATTGCTCGATCAACTGACCTGGCTGGCAGGCATTCTCTGGTCAAGTGCTGATGTAAATAGCGAAGGTATGGTGACGTTTGCCAATCCCCAGGAGCCCGGTGGTTTGGAACTGGCTGAAACACAAGGCGATTTTAAGGCCAAATACGAAGGTGTTTTTGAGCGTTCAGGACCGATTGAATTGATGGCAACTCCGATTGATTGGAAACCTGCATTTCTTAAACCAATGGGCGGAACATTACAGATTAATTCTTTCTTTGACCATTCGTCGTTATCTAATGACAACAATATTAGCCGATTCGATGATAATGTTCTCCCAGCAAAATATGGCCAAACCTATGGCTGGTATGACGGACATCGGGCCAATGACTTGGTTGTCATTGGAAACAGCAGTGCAGATGTATTGGCGGTAAAGGATGGCACGGTTGTTTACGCCTCAACTTCTGAAAGCTGTACGATGGAAATAGATGGTAAGCTTGTAACTAGATATGGTACTACAGTAAAAATAACACATGCCAATGGGTTACGAACCTCTTACCGGCACCTCAATTCCATTGGCACGAATCCCAGAACCTCCAAGGTATGGACTGATAAAGATGAGATTTATGCTGGGGAAATTGTAGGGGTTGAAGGAACAACCGGATGCTCAACTGGGTACCATTTAGATTTTCGGGTTGATGGGGGGACAAGTTTTGCAACCTCTTATGATGTATTCGGTTGGTGGGGAGCAGGTGCGGACCATTACAACCAACCTTTGTTCTCTTCTGGTTTAGTTATCGATGAACAAAGTGGTCAAGGATTCCAAAATTTCTATTGGGATAATCAGTGGAAAAGGGAAAATATAGGAGAAGGTGGGAAATCCTTATCTGTGCTAAGCAGCACTATCCAGGAGGATCCAAAAAAATGGGCCATCTGGTGGGCGACCATTCCAAAAGTCGGAAAGTACGAGGTATTTGCCTTCATTCCCACAGGCGCACAGGCAAAGGCGGTCCAATACCGGGTCCTTTACCAGGACGGAAAATTCTCCAATTTAACCATTGACCAATCAGCCAATCAAAACAAATGGGTTTCACTCGGACAATATGATTTCACAGTCGGTGGCCCAGCGGCTGTCAAACTTACTGAATATTCAAACGGTGAAAACGGCAAGAAGGTATTCTTTGACTCGATAAAATGGGTTGAAGTAGTACCGGAGTCACAGCCGATTCCACCTGGCGATACATTCTGGCAAGAGATCCTCGTCCGTATTGTTCGCTCGATGGATCCCAACGATATCCTTGGTCCAGAAGGCTATGGCGAAGCTCGCTGGGTGGCGCATGACCAAATATTAGGTTATACCATTCGGTATGAGAATGATGAGTCCCAGGCCACTGCACCTGCGCAACGCGTGGTAATCGAACAAGTCCTGGCTGAACAGCTAGATCTTCGCAGCTTCCGCCTGGGAGCGTTTGGCTTCCACGGTTTGATCTACGAAGTACCTGCAAACCGGTCGTATTATCAGAACCGACTTGGGCCGGTTGATATCAATGGGGAAAGTCTGTTTGTGGATCTCTATGCAGGTATAGATATCGTAAGTGGAGAGGCATTCTGGATTTTCCAGGCTATTGATCCAGTAACTGGCGAACCACCCGAGGATCCCCTAATAGGCTTTTTACCTCCCGATATCATCGAAGGCGAAGGTCAGGGGTTTGTTAGCTACAGCGTTAAGCCCAAAACCAATGCCCAGACAGGCGATGTCGTGAACGCAATGGCTTCAATTGTATTTGACCAGAATGATCCAATCGACACACCGGTCATATTTAACACAATTGATGCAGTTCCGCCAACATCGATTATGGGGGCAATTAGTCCAACCACGATTGGGGATCAAGTTCTGCTGACATGGGAAACTAGCGATGATGCAGGTGGGTCTGGTGTTGCCGGCGTTGATTTATATTTGTCGGTTGATGACCAGCCTTTTGAACTTGAAATAGCAGCCATAACAGAATCAGCATTTGTTTATTCTGGTGAAGTTGGTCATAAATACGCATTCTTTACGAGAGCCACTGATTTTGCCGGCAATCGCGAAATGATCAAAGATGCGCCTGAAGTAACCACTTTTATGTACATCCCTGATCAGGCAGGTGTCATTGAATTGGTTGCAACCCCGAGTGTTTTGATCGCAAACGGTATTGACAGCACAACCGTCAGAATTGTGGTTAAAGATGGTTCAGGGAAAGTGCTGCCAGACCAAATGGTTGCGCTCATAACCACCGACGGAACGTTGAGTACCCAAACGGTAATTACCGATATCAATGGAACCGCAAATGTGGTATTGACCGCTCCAACGAACGCCATCGACATCGTTCTTACTGCTACGGCGGGTCAATCCAGCGAACAACTCGAAATTAATGTGGTTGATGAGCCGACAGTAAGCCTGGAGGCTACATCTGATGCACCAACGATGCTCGGTCAACCTACCAACTTTACCGCGGAGGTCACGGGTGGAACCAATGTATTGGTATATTGGGAATTCGGTGACGGATTATCAGATACTGGTACAAATGTCACTCATGTTTATGAGACAGCCGGGCCCTACACCGTGAAAGTTTGGGCAATTAACGACGCGAATGAACTCTTTTATGAGATCAACATCGTGATCGATTCCCCAATAGAAGAACCAGATAACTTTATTTATTTACCAGTCGTAATAAAGAATTAATAGTCGTTTAACCAGACATTAGGGCTGAGAGTGGATGTTAATACTTTCAGCCCTATTGTTGTTCTTGTCCAAAACTCCGAAAATTCAAACTTATAGATCGATATAATTAAATCGGATTCAGCCCCCATCTATATAGATTGATATATTTTTTCCGTGGCTCGCCAGAACTGGGACCTTGAATCCTAAGATTCGAAATCATTGTTTCTATTGACGAACTCCTCTGGCTGCCGTCTGGGCTGTTTGCCCTCGACTGACTCGTATCTCTATTTTGTCTCAGAATAATGACAATCCCTCGGTTTTGTGGTTTTTCTTAGGCAAGATCTTTTCTCCGTTACTGAATCATTGTATTGATCTTTTCTATCTTTCATTCCGGATCAGTTTTTTTGGGGCAGTTCAAGAAATTATCTAAGAGCTCATCATCGAATTAATATCAGTTACCCATTCATCTCGATTCGTGGAAACACCAAGGGAGGAAAAATCAAAAATAGAATTAGGTTTTTGTCTTGTCCCTAATTTGGTTATTTTAGATACTAAAGGGATTAAATTATCCCAATCATTTTGTGTATGGTTTAACCAATTATGATTTTTATCAGGGATAATATGGTCGAAGTGAATATCTGAAAAGTTTGTAGTACGTAAATATTCCAATTTTTCCTTAGCTAATTCCATTTCATCACGTCTATAATAATAAATTTTCGCAGGAGTTTTTCCCGTCTTGGGTTTCTTAATTAAAAAGGTAATAGCTACTCCAGTTTGAATCGCAAAGACATTATGAACTGGTCCAGAAAGTTTAGGATTCTTGCGAATATTTCCCCCCAAATCTACGATATAAACGGAACTAAATTCGTCTTCAATTACTTTTCTAAATCCATCATAAGTTCTTGAATCTAAAAAGGAATGATTGGTTATAAAAGCGATAATGCCATTTGTACTGATTCGGTCACTTGCCCACCGATAAAAACGGGTATACATATCATAAAGTTTTGTCTTTTGAGCAGTGCTGTATTTCAAGTAAGTATCTTTTATCCTTTTATCAATCTCAGGGTATTCTCTATTTTTGTTATTTTCATTTTCATTTAGTTGATTGGCGTTATAAGGTGGATTTCCAATTATTACCGAAATTTTCCTTGTGTTTTGTCTTCCAA
>DATEUN010000022.1:0-11023 GCA_035283125.1 Anaerolineales bacterium | reverse complement strand
GATAAAGAGTGGTTATTAAAGCTGGATTATGCAAAACACCTCTGGATGGAAAAGGAAGTAAAGAGCGTTGCAAACGTTACCAGGAATGATATAAAGGATTTCCTTGCTCTGGCTGCTGCTTATTCCATCAAACCGGAATATCAAATTTATGAATTAAAGGAAGCCAACCAGGCTCTTGTTGAATTAAAAGAAAGAAAAGTTCATGGAGCCAAGGTGTTGCGAATTTGTTATTAATCAACTTTCAGGTGATTCCTGGAACAAACATATAGATTGCTCTCTGGTTTACCATTGAATCTCAACGACTGTTCCCACCCTGACCCAATCGTATAAAAGTTGAGATTCATTAACACCAAGAACGACACAGCCGTAAGAAATGGGTGTTCCGAGATACCCTGACCACAACCTGTTCCCATTGGATAATATTGGTAAAGCATGAATCCCATTTTCCAGGGTACCTGACCAGTAAATACCCAGCCAGTTTGGCATCCAGATATCCCAATTCGCTCCATAAGCATTTGAAATCTTGTCAAGCACGCTGAAAACACCAACCCTGGTTGAGTTATTGATTCCTGTTGATGCAACAAAACTGAAAGCCAACTCACCTGATTCATAGGCATATAAATGTTGTTCGGAAATGTCTACAAGGATATATTGATCATTGCCTTCAGGAGGAATACCATCATTTTGGGGTGGTTCAACAACAGCAGGAACGTAATCAGAAGGCGGGATCAGCAGTTCTTGTCCTTGATAGATAATGGATTGGTTGCTGATCGAATTATTTTGAGCGATCGCATTTACACTTGTACCATATTTAGTAGCGATCTTAAATAAGGTGTCTCCATTTTGTACAACATATGCACCATCGAATGTTACGGTTGGAGGAGTATCCGTTATTTGTGTTGGATCTGGAGTCACTTCAGTTGCTGGCAGCGTTGCAGACACGGGTTGAGGAGTCTCGGGAATGTTCTCGGATAATTCAACAGGTACTTGAGTAATGGATTCAGTTGGTTTTGGAATATTCACACCAGCCCAAAAGTACTGCTGGGCACCCTGAGGGAGAGTGTCAAAATGAAATTCACTCAGAATTCGATTGAATGCATTTGAAGTAAAAATGAAATTGACTACAACCATTACAGCTATTAAAACGAGAAAGAATAAGAAAAAGGAACGAAATACATTCTTCTTTTCTTTGTTATTTGATCTTAACCTTTCCTTACCAGCAACCAGGTGCATGAATTTACTTTGTTGATCCTGACTTTTCACCAACGTCTTCAAAGTCGAACTTTCAATAAGGGCTGTGCTGTTTTTCAGGATCTGATCGACCAACCTGTTTCGTTTTCTGTTATTCGTTAACTCTGCCATAATATATTACATGTAGTTGTTCAATACACATAAGTTTGATTGAACAAATAGGTATTTCGATTATTTGATTTCACGAATTCTTCGTGAGATTTCAGCTATATGTTCAGGTGAGTTTCCGCAGCAACCACCAACAATTGTTGCACCTGCTTTAACATATCGGCTGGCGGCATCTCCAACTTCATCAGGAGTCACCTTGAAAACAGTTGAACCCTCTTCATCCAATTCAGGCATTCCTGCATTTGGTTTCGCCCAAATTGGTGTACCTTGTGTTAAGGATGAGTATTCTTGTATGATCATTCCCATGTTCTCAAGTGTCGTCCCACAATTTGCACCAATGGCAGCGACACCCATTGGAACAAATGTCTTTACAACTTGAGCAGGTTTAACACCCATCATGGTTCTTAATCCTCGATCAAAACTGAAGGAGATTACAACTGGTAAATTTCCAGCTTTTTTTGCTGACATGAAAGCTGCAGTTGCCTCCTCCAGAGAAAACTGGGTCTCAATCACAAGAAGGTCAACTCCAGCTTCTGTTAATGCTTCCGCTTGTTCCAAATAAGCAGAACTGACCTCTTCGATAGATAAAGGACCATAGGGTTTAAGCAGTCCGCCAACTGGACCGATGGATCCACCGATTATAACATCAGGATGATAAGATGCTGCGATCCTCGCCAGTTCAACTGCTTTTTTATTTAATTCTGTAACCTGGTCTTTGTAAGGGCTTTCTTTCATGCGAAGTGATGTTCCACCAAATGTACATGTCAGAATAATATCCGATCCAGCATTAACAAAAGCTTGTTCCAGATCTATGATTTTCTGAGGTTGTTCCATGACCCAGGTTTCTGGTGTGATTCCCACAGGTAATCCGACCTCTTGTAGATTCGTACCCGTAGCCCCATCGGAAACGAGGACCTTTTGACTGGTTAACCTATCCAAGAATTTATTCACTACCATAAACCTCCAAAATTAATCAAACCTGGTTACCCTTACCATTTTACTCGAATGCACGAGGTTTTTTCCATATTCATTTTCTGACATTTTTGTTAGCCATTTAAGGCAACAATTTCATTTCTAATAGTAAATGAAAAATTTGTCTCCTCGGTGTAAATCCCGTGAAACGACCGATCTTATCTTAAATTAAAGACGAACAGAGATCAGACTTTGTGGCAGGCAATCCAATGGTTGGGAGAGATCTCCCTCCATTCCGGATCAATAATTTTGCATTCATCACCGGCGATGGGGCACCTAGGATGAAATTTACATCCGGAAGGAGGGTTTGCCGGACTTGGGACATCACCTTCGAGGATTATCCTCTGCCTGGCCCTGGTAGCTTTTGGATCAGGTATCGGTACAGCAGATAATAATGCTTTTGTATAAGGATGTTGTGGATGGTCGTACAATTCATCCCTTTCTCCACTTTCTACAATCACACCCAGGTACATAACTGCCACACGATTGCAAATGTGCCTTACCATACTGAGATCATGCGCAATAAAAAGATAAGTCAGGTTAAATTTGCTTTGAAGATCTTCAAGCAGATTGACGATCTGAGCCTGAATTGATACATCCAATGCAGATATTGGTTCATCACAGACGATGAAGTCCGGTTCTGATGCAAGCGCCCGGGCAACGCCAATACGTTGTCGTTGGCCCCCTGAGAATTCATGCGGGTAGCGGTTCAAGTGGGATGGGTCCAATTGCACCAACTCGAGCAGCTCACTCACCCGCTCGTTCTGGGCTTTTTTCCCTATCAGGATCTTATGAACACGCAAGGATTCCCCAACAATTTGGGAAATGGTCCAGCGGGGATTTAAGGAAGCATAGGGATCCTGGAAGATCATCTGCAGCTTGCGTCGCAATTGTCTTAGAGTTCTAGCATCTGTAGTGGTAAGGTCAATGTCATTAAAATAAACATGACCAGCTGTTGGTTTGTATAACTGCAGCAAGGTTCTTCCGCTGGTAGTTTTTCCACAGCCGCTTTCGCCAACCAGACCGAGAGTCTCACCTTTAAAAATTTTAAATGAAATATCATCAACCGCTTTAACAGCACCAATTTCTCTTTGAATAAGTATCCCTTGGGTGATGGGAAAATATTTCTTTAACCCTTCAACAGAGATCAACACGTTACTTTCAATCATTGTGACTCCCTGAAGCTCCCATTACCCAACAAGCCACTTTATGTTCATCTTCAATTAATTCCAGAGGCGGATGCTCGTCTGCACATCTATCGATAGCATAGGGGCAGCGAGGAACAAACGGGCAGCCTACTGTCAAATCAATGCAATCAGGAGGAGACCCGGGAATGATCTCCAAACGGTCATATCGATGGCTATCCACTCTTGGTAATGATTTTAACAATGCTTTCGTGTAAGGGTGAACTGGATTCTCAAAAATGGTATAAATATTTGCTTCTTCAACGATATACCCTGCATACATCACGATGATATTATCTGCAATTTCTGCCACGACTCCAAGATCGTGTGTTATCCAGATCACAGACATATCAAATTGGGATTGCAAGCTTTTGGTCAATTCGACGATCTGCGCTTGAATGGTGACATCCAAAGCTGTTGTTGGTTCATCAGCAATTAACAGGCTGGGATTGCAAGATAAACCCATTGCAATCATCACTCTCTGGCGCATACCCCCTGAGAACTGATGGGGATAATCGTTATATCTTTCTTTTGCCAGTGGGATACCGACCATTTCCAATAATTTTACAGTCTGGTCAATTGCTTCTTCTTTGGAGACTTTTTTGTGTAATATGATCGCTTCGCTGATCTGCTTGCCTATTGTGAGTACTGGATTAAGAGAAGTCATTGGATCCTGAAAGATCATGGCAATTTCCTTGCCGCGAATCTCCTGCATGGCTTCAATTTCCATTTTGAGAAGATCATTTCCTTCAAATAAAACCACACCATTGGAAATTTCTCCAGGTGGTTCTTCAATCAAGCGCATGATCGAAAGAACCGTAACACTTTTTCCGCATCCACTCTCACCAACAATTCCCAGTGTTTTCCCTTTATCAAGATTAAAAGAAACTCCGTTAACTGCCTGCACAAATCCAGCAAGGGTCTTAAATTGAACCTTGAGATCATGAACTTCTAGTAAATGCGCCACTTAATTCTCCTAATCCTGAACCAAAGCGCGTGGATCCAGTGCATCCCGCAAGCCATCACCGATGAAATTGATCGAGAGGACAGTTAAAACGATAAAAAGACCCGGGAAAATCCAAAGCCAGGGTGCTGATTCAATATAATTGTAGGCTCCGTTAAGCATGTTCCCCCAGGTAGCAGTAGGCGGTAAAACTCCAACTCCGAGAAAACTGACATATGCCTCACTGATTATGGCATTTGCAACTGCCAATGTGGCACTTACAATAATTGGAGCCATCGTGTTGGGTAGGATATGTTCGAAAATGATCGACCAGTTCCTGGTACCGGTGCATCTAGCAGCTGTTACGAATTCCTGTTCACGCAGGGAGAGAAAATTGGCTCTCACGATCCTTGCGAGACCCATCCAACTGGTTAGCCCAATCACCACTATAATCACAATCACACTTCCACTAAATTCCCGCCCGAATAATGCCACTGGTGCGATCTTATCTGCCAGTAATTTCCCAAGAACCAATAGTAAAGGTATTTGTGGAATATTAAGCATGGCTTCAGTGAACCGCATTAAGATACTGTCAAGGATCCCACCATAGTAACCTGCCAACGCACCGATGAGAACACCAACAATAACTTCCACTATCATGGCGATCAGACCGATAAGAAGTGAGATCTGGCCACCATATATCGTCCTGGCAAGGATATCCCTGCCGACAACATCAGTCCCAAATAAATGTTCAGAAGAAGGTGCGTTCAATCGGATTGATGTATCCGTGTACAATGATTCATCTTCATCCAGAAGAAAAGCACCACCGATGGAATAGAAGATCATAATTAAGAGAATTATGACTCCTGCAACTGCCATTTTATGTCGTTTAAAACGCATGAAAACAAGCTGTCTGAGAAGGAGGGGAGGTTTTTCAGCTTCCACAAGCTTCGGAATTTCATTAAGTGATAAATCAGTACCCATGGGATTCCTGCCTAGGTATAGCGGATTCTCGGATCGAGCCAACTATAAACAATATCGGTTATCAATTGAAATATCACCACCGCTAAAGATATCAACATCAGAATCCCCATAACGACAGGAGTATCAAACCTGTTAAGGTGATCGATAAACAACCTACCCATCCCCGGCCATCCAAAAATAGTTTCAGTTACAACTGCACCACCTAACAAGAAAGGAATATCGATCCCTACCAAAGTAACAAATGGGATGGCAGCATTTTTTAATGCATGACCCATTAAAACCATTCTTTCTGAAAGACCTTTTGCGTACGCGGTACGAATATAATCCTGGCTGATCACTTCCAGCATTTGTGAGCGAACGAACCGGCTGTAACCTGAGATACTGACGATTGACATACTCACAATAGGCAGCACCATATGCATTGCCACCTGGCTGAATGTTTTCCCAATTTTGGGATCGAACATACCTACAGTTGGCAGATATGGCAAACCCCATTTTCGGAAATTGACAGCAAAGATGTACATGGACGCAAGTGCTACAAAGAATATCGGCATCGAATAACCGATGAAAGATCCTGCAGTTATGATCTGATCTGTAAGGGAGTATTGTCTAAGTGAAGAATATATTCCAATCACTAATGAAAAAAATAAAATGATAATTTCAGCTGGAATCATCAGTAAGAGAGTATTGGGCAATCGTTCCAAAATAATATCCAGTGCAGGTTGGCCCCGGTTTACCAGCGAATCACCAAAATCGCCTCTAAAAATCCCCTTTCTTTGTCCATACATATCAGGTGTTCCATCGTTATCAACGTCAATCTGGACCCAGGTATTTCCAAACAACCAATAAATGTATTGCATATAGATTGGTTGATCAAGACCCATTATGCGGGTAAGTCTTGCTCTATCTTCCGGGCGTGTCAGCCGTTTACCTCCCATGGAAGCCAGAGGATCACCACTGCTTTGTAGCAAAACAAATATTAGGATACTAATGATAAACAGCAACGGGATAGCCTGTAACAACCGCCTGACTATGTACCTGGCCATATACGAACTCCTGGATTTAATGACCCTGGCTGGGCACCAAAACAGATCCCAGCCAGGGCACAGTTAAACCAAAACCCTACACTTATTCAGTTATGTCCCATTCCATGATGTTGAAGAATGGGTTGACACCTGAGAATTTCACTCCGGTTAATAGAGGATTAACAATCCATACATCTCCATCATCCCAAATTCCAAGGTACAAAACGTTATCATGCATGTACTTGGTAATTTCCCAGAATATCTTCTGACGGGCATCCGGATCAATCTCAACGATCTGCTGCTGGAAAAGTGCATCCAGAGTTTCATCACAACCAAAGTAGTTGTAACCGTAAGGGTTTTCATCCGAAGGAATGTCGCTGCATAACCAGTATGAGGTATCAGGATCCGGGAAATATGGAACATCTGACCACTGCATGATATCCAGGTCTCCGACTGCTGCAGGACCGCCATCAGAAAAACTGCCGAACAGAATATCACTGTTGTAGCTGTATGTCACCAGGTCGATCCCGATCTCTTTCATCTGCTGTTGGGCTAAAGCCTGGTAGCTCTGGCGCTCAGTCTTATCGGTATTACCCTGGGTAATTCTTAGTGGGTTGCCATCCTTATCTTCGCGGATTCCGTCATTATCTGTATCGACATATCCATTGGCTTCCAATAAAGCTTTGGCAGCTTCAGGATCATATTGGTAAGGTACTATGGATGGATCAACGTAGGTTGGTATAGCATCCCAGAATGTTTCAGTTACAGGGACCACCCCAAGGCGAAGATCAGCATTGGCTTCACGATTCAACCCCATTGCAATGGCTTTTCTGACATTAACATCTTTAATTCCAGGAGAAGCCATATCACGGAAGTTAAAGAACCATCCTTCTGTATAACCGGAAGGTTCTGTCATCACATTCAGACCAGCATCCCGGAATGCAGGAATATCCTCATAGGGAGGCCAAAAACAAATATCAGCATCACCGGCAAGGCAGGCTGCTGTCTGGGCGGCATCATCAGGAACGAATTGGAAAACAACTGCATCCAATTTTGCCTCGGGTCCCCAGTAATTTGGATTCTTATCAAATCGCATGGTGGAACCAGATTCCCATGAAGTGAAATTAAATGGTCCGCATCCCACGGTAGGTGCCATGTTCCAGGCTGCATTATCAATTGTGCCTTCGGAATCGAAGACTGGTTGTAAAATGTGTTTTGGCATCAATGTTCCGAGCCAGGTGGAAGTCATCCATGAGACGAATGGTTCATCGAAGGTCATGACAACCGTCTGGGCATCAGGTGCTGAGATTGTGATTTTGTCATGCGGATAGGTGGAATCAACGGTATTGTTTGGAGAAGTGATCATTTCGTGGGTGAACACAAAATCTACAGAAGTGATCGGTTCTCCATCTGACCAAACGATATCGTCTCGTAATTTCATGGTTATCACCAGACCATCTGATGATACAGTGGGAAGGTCAGTGAGCAAAGATGGTTGAGGTTCGTTGTCCTGGTTAAAAACCCACGGCCAGCAGCTGTAAATATCAGTCAAGACTGCCATATACCACATGCTTGAATAGGACCGATTCAAAGTGTTGGGTTCCTGTGTCCACGCAATGGTTATGACTTTCTCAGCACTTGGTTGGGAGCTCCCACATGCTGTCAGGATGAAACTTGCAACCATGATCAATGCCAAGATTTTATAAATACTCTTTTGATTCATAACATTCTCCTCTTTCGCTGTTTGATATCAATATGATTTGAGCAAATTAAAATATTAATATCCTGCTTATCTTTGGCCTCCTTTCGATTTACCTCCATCCATTATGACATATTTTACTAATTTTTGAACAATTATTTTTATAAGATTTTTGAAATGAATTCTTCACCTTTCCTGAGTATTTCCTGATTATCTTCAGGAGCATGAGCTTCATAAATCAATTTTATAGTTCGATCTTTGAGTTTTTCTGATGCCTTCGGTTTTCCAAGATCCTGCCATTTCTCCAGACTTATATTGGGAAAAAGCTGGCTTTCCCATAAATTTTCCTTATATTTCTGACTGGTAGTCTTGGAGAACAGGAAATTTCCACCGGGTCCTATCTTGCTGATCGTATCCATGCCAATTGATTCATCGTCGAAAATAAATCCATTTGTGAACCTTCTTAACTGGGTAATAATTTCGTCGGCATAGACCACTGTTTCAGGGGAAAACACCTTTGAACCAAGACTACCCCCTACAAACGGAGCCAGCCCGGTTTTTCCGATGCAGGCAATCAGATGGTTAAGCCAGAGCATTCCAGATGCTGGAATATCCATCCCCCAACCATTCCCAGATCCTGAGGTGCCAGCATGAGGAATTTGATAGAATTCCATCATCTCTGCAATAGCTTCATTAAGAAGAATGGTGAGTGGATCATAATAATCAACCATGGATTTCATATCAAAGAATGCTGGCAGACTTCCCAGTATGATCGAAGCACCTTCTTTTGCAATTTGGGTGAGGACGAGGCCAGCAAGCAATTCAGCATTCAATAAACTTAATGTTCCTGCGGGAGTTATTGGAGAAGTCGTTCCAACCATCGAATAATTGGAAAAAATGAAAGGCAGTCCACGGGAAATTGTTTCGATCATTTTGTCGCCAGTATCCCTGTTGATGACAAGCGGCGTTACCGGGTTAAAATAAGGGATAAGGAACGGTTTTGTTACAAGGTCTTTAAATAGGTTCTCCATCAGGTCCAGGCTTGGAGTGAATTGCGAAGGATCGCTGACCAACAGGACCAGTGGTTTACACGTATTGGCTGCCATTTCCAGAGTCCCGATCAAATCCTGCCTGGCGGGGTGAACATCCTTTAAAATACCGATTGGAGAGACCAGGTCGTAATTCTCCAGGGAATTTGCCAAACGGGTACCCAACTTCATATGATCACGTGTGAATGGTATTACGTCATCTGTTCCTGGTTCCAGGTAGAATAGATTGGTTGTACCGATACCAAACCTGGTGGAATCCTTTCCGAGATAAAAAGATAGCGATCCGTTTCTTTTGTAAATGTCTATTATCCTGGGAACCCTGGCTATTGCCCAATCAATTAACTCAGGTTCGATCAACACCAGATTATCATTAATTTTGACCCTTTTGGATGATGAAAAAACCTTGAGGGCTTTCAGGGAGTCCACCCTGATTCCCACTTCGGCGAGAATCTGAAGAGAAGATCTATGAACCAGGTCCTTTTGTTCTCGTGTAAGAACAGTTAATCCTGGTTGAACAATTGATTTTAAATTCAACTTAATTTCCCTTTAAGAATCCTAGAGCAGATTCCAGCAGTATGGCTGTTCCAATTGGTAAAGCATTTTCATCAATATCGAAAAATGGGTTATGACCTACTCGTTCATCTCCTTCAATAAGTGCACCAAGCATGAACATCGCTCCTGGAGCAATGTTTGAAAAATAACCAAAATCCTCTGCTCCCAAATCTTTCGCCATAGGTAACACATTTTTTCTGCCGATAACCCTGGTGGCAGCATCAGTAATTATCCTGACAGCAGCTGGATCATTGATCATTGGCGGACCACCATCTTCAAATCTCAGTTCAAAATCACCTCCAAGTGTTTTCGCCAACCTGAAGGCTCTTTGTATCTCCTTGTGCAAATCCTTATGAACAGAATGATCTGTATACCTCAATGTACCAGTCAGATCGATGTGTTCAGGTATTACATTCTCAGTATGGCCTCCATGTATCGATCCTATACTAACCACAGCAGGTGAAAATGGTGGGACTTTACGAGATACGATACCGTTAAGAGCCATGATCACATGACTACAAATGTAAAATGGATCAATGGTCTTATGGGGGTACGCTCCGTGACCTCCTTTCCCAATGATCTTTCCAAACCATGAATCCACGCCTCCGGAAGCTGGTCCAGCTTCGACCCGAATCTGACCGGTTGGAGTCATCGGGCCAACATGCAATGCCAGGATCATATTCACACCTTCCATGGCGCCATCTTCCACCATTCTTGGTGCGCCGCTGATACCTTCCTCGTCAGCGGATTCTTCTGAAGGCTGAAACAGCAACCGCACGGAACCATGAAATTCCTCTAAAATCAACAACTCTGCTACACCCATGAGAATCGCCGTATGAGCGTCATGTCCACAAGCGTGCATAATGCTGGGTTTCTGGGAGGCATAACTTACCTTGTTCTTTTCAGTAAGAGGTAATGCATCCATATCAGCTCTAATAGCGATCATGGGATCCCCATTTCCCAATTCAGCAACAACCCCAGTTTTTCCAATGTTGGTTTTTACCCGGAATCCGAGTTTCCTAAGATGTTCCGCAACTATTCCAGCCGTGCGAATTTCACTAAACCCCAACTCCGGATTCTTATGGAAATCACGACGCCATTCGATCATTTTGTTATGTATTGCTTGAGCCTTTATTAAAGAATTCAAGGTTTCCATATCTTAATCCTTTTTCATTTCTTTCAAGGCTGCATCCATGAGGAGATCGAGTTCATTTTCCTGGATAGGATCCAATCCCGGTACCAGGTGTTCTCGAAGA
>DATEUN010000021.1:0-55036 GCA_035283125.1 Anaerolineales bacterium | reverse complement strand
CATCACCGTCTCCTGTAACCAGCTTGAGTGTCTGGGAACTCAATTACCTTCTTTCAAAAATAACCATATCAGATGTAATGACTAGGAAAGTACTTACGGTAAAAGAAGACACTCCGCTTGAAGAAGCAGCCAGGATCATGGCAGACAACAAAATTGGAGGTCTACCTGTAATGCGGGATGACCATGTTGTTGGTATTATCACTGAAACTGACCTGTTCAAAATTTTCCTGGAATTACTTGGGGCACGGGAACGAGGAGTGCGGGTAACCGTATTGATCTCAGATGTAAAAGGAACACTCGCCAAAATTACGAAATCCGTTGCAGACCTAGGCGGGAATTTCATCTCATTTGGACTTTTTACCGGTGAAGATCCAACTAACCGAACCTTGACTTTCAAAGCCAGTGGAATCCCGAAATCAGAAATCGAAAAGATTCTTTCTTCTTTTGTCCTTTCCATTATTGATATCCGGGAGTAATATCGGAAGCAGGACCAACCAACTATTTGAAATATGCGTACGACAATTTGCTACAGTATAAAAGAGAAACCCTATTAATTAAAAAGCAAGCCGGAAAAGATAACACCGGCTTGCTATTTTTAATGTAATTTTTATTAACGGATCTTGAACATCTGGGTTAATTTCATCGCCAGGTTCAAATCACCTGCCAACTTAAGCTTTCCCTGCATAAATGCCTGCATACCATCCAATTCTCCTGTGAAGATCTTTACATAATCACTGGAGTCGGCTGTAAGTGTCATTTTTGGATTTTCATGAACACCTTGTTCAGTTGTGCAAACACCATCCTTAATTGCAGCGAACCAATCACCAGCTTCATCACCAGTGAATTTGAATTGGATAACGGCATCAATTGGTCCTGCCTTTTCGGGAAGGAACGCTCCGGGCATCCTGGACATTAAATCAGCAATTGTTAATGGCATATCTATCTCCTATTGTAAGTTTTCGAATATTGCGGCAGCACCCATGCCACCACCGATACACATGGTAACCATTCCGAACCTGGAATTTCTGCGACCCATTTCATAGATCAACTGGGTTGTCAATTTGGCTCCGGTACACCCAAGCGGATGCCCTAATGCAATGGCACCACCATTAACATTGGTGACTTCCGGGTTCATATCGAGGGTTCGCATTACTGCCAATCCCTGGGCAGCAAATGCCTCATTCAATTCAATCAGATCCATATCCTTCAATTGCATTCCTGCAATTTTCAAGGCTTTGGGAATCGCAACAATTGGTCCAGTCCCCATAAGTTCCGGCTCCACACCTCCTGTTGCAAAGGCAACAAAACGAACGAGAGGTTTTAGTTTCAACTCCTCTGCCCTGTGTGCAGACATGATCACCACTGCGGCAGCGCCATCAGACATCTGGGATGAATTTCCTGCTGTTACCGTTCCACCATCTTTGAAAGCCGGGCGAAGTTTTGCCAATCCCTCCAAGGTGGAATCCCCGCGCGGGCCTTCATCACGTGCATGTGTAAAGCTACGTACCGACATCTTACCGTCCTCACCGACTTCTTTGATGGTTACCTCAATCGGAACCAATTCAGGATCAAATAATCCTGTTTCAACAGCTTTGGAGGCTTTCAGATTGGACCCCAATGAAAAAACATCCTGATCTTCACGACTAACATTATATTTTTTTGCAACGTTTTCAGCTGTTAAACCCATATTGGTGTAAAAGTGCGGCAATTCCTGTGCAAAATAGGGGTTTGGAGCGAATTTGTATCCTGCCATCGGCACCATGCTCATTGATTCAGTACCACCGGCAACAGCTACATCCATCTGCCCTGCCATTATGGCAAACGCTGCATGAGCAATGCTCTGAACTCCAGAAGAGCAATAGCGATTAATGGTCTCACCTGAAACGGTAAACGGTAAACCAGCTCGCAGGGCGATCATGCGAGCCATATTCATACCCTGTTCTCCTTCGGGAAATGCACAGCCAAAGATCACATCATCTATTTCCGATGGATCAAGGGAAGGTGTTCGTTTCATCAAGTCTTTTACCACTTCTGATCCGAGCTCATCGGGCCGAACAGTAACCAGGCTCCCTCTTTTCGCCTTGCCAACAGGTGTTCGGGCAGCAGCAACTATCACAGCATCTCGTAATTTCATTTCGTCACCTCCTAATTCCGCAAGGGTTTGCCAGTATTAAGCAAAGCCCACATTCTTTCCTGGGTTTTCGATTCACCACAGAGTGAAAGAAATGCTTCCCTTTCAAGATCGAGAATATATTGTTCACTCACCCAGGCAGGACGGCTGAGATCTCCACCTGTCATCACGTTGGCAAGTTTTCCTGCAATTATTCCTTCATATTCTGTAATGAATTTCCCTTCTTTGAATGACCAGGCTCCGATCTGGATTGCAGCCAGGGAATCCCGACCTGCTGCATAAATAGGCTCAGGAGCTGGCGCATGATAACCAGTGTTGGCCATATGCATAACTTCCTTCTTGGCTTCACTTAAGAGATGGTCCCGATGCATCACAATTCTATCTTGCGGACCAAGGATCTTAAACTGGCGGGCTTCTTCGGCGCTGGTAGCCACTTTCGCCTGTCCTATCTGCAGGAAGACCTGCTGAAGGAATGGTAATACCTCTGCATCAGGTGTTCGCATGGGAGGGGTAACAATCCGCCGCAGCATCTCTTTTGTGCCGCCCCCAGCCGGGATGACCCCAGCCCCCAATTCCACCAAGCCAATATAGGTTTCAGTAAAAGCAACGACACGATTTCCATGCATGGTGATTTCACATCCCCCTCCCAGTGCCATTCCTGCAGGCGCAACAACAACTGGCTTGGGGAAGTAACGCATTCTCATGTTCATATCCTGTAGTTTCTTGACAGCCTGATCCAACACATCCCACATTCCCTGCTGGGCAGCCACCACTACCATGAACAAGTTAGCTCCGGCACTGAAATTATCCGCTTCGTTACCGATCACCAATCCATCAAAATCATTCTCCACACGATCAAGTGCTTCTGAAGTGATCTTAAAAATATCATCATCAAGGGCATTCATCTTGGTGTGGAATTCCACCAGGGCAACGCCATCTCCCATATCATAAAGCGAAGCTCCTGCATTTGAATTGATAAGCTTGTTACCATCCTTCAATTCATTCAAGAAGATCAACCCTGGAGTTTTATCAATCTTTACATATTTCTTCTGGTTGACATCGTAAACACCGACCTTGCGATCCCCAGAATACTGATAGAAAGTTTCGAAACCTGCAGCCAGCATATTTTCAACCCAATCTGCAGCTGGATAGCCGTTCTCCTTCATTGATGTGACAGAATCGCGTACCCCCAACATATCCCAGGTTTCAAATGGACCTGCTTCGTGCATGAATCCCCAGCGAACAGCATCGTCCAAAGGTTTGGGCGTGTCAGCCACTTCGGGAATGATCGAACTGGCGTATTGGAAGCCCTGGTAGGTCAACGCTTTGACCAGTTCAGCAGCTTTATCCGATTCAGCCAACAAAGTCTTGAGACGAATTCCAAGGGTCTCACCATCTTTCGCCTTTTTGACAGAATCAAAGCGGGGTTTGGTTCCAGGGGTATGTTCAAGTGTTTTAAGATCCAGGGAATAAAACTGCTTCTTTCCATCCGGATCTCTTACTTCCTTGTAGAATCCTACCTTGGTTTTGTTTCCCAGCCATCCCCGTTCCACCAGCGTATGGATCAACTGGTTCGGTTTCTCGCTGGCAAGATACTGCTGACCGAGTTTATCGTAAGGGATGGCGGGGGCGAGATTCTTTCCTACATGTTCCCACACATCGATCCCAACCAGGTCGATCAAGCGGAATGTTGCTGTTTTTGGCCGGCCAATCAACGGACCGGTAATGGAATCAACTTCATCAACTGTATAATCATTTTCGATGATGAAATGAAGTCCAAATGCACCGGTTCCAAAAGCAATACGATTACCAATAAAATTTGGAGTATCCTTGCAAAGGACGATCCCTTTCCCGAGATGATATTCTCCAAACCAACTGATGAATTTTACGACCTCTGGCAGCGTGTCTGTGGTTGGAATGATTTCAAGCAATTTCAAATAACGGGGAGGATTGAAAAAGTGTGTACCTAGGAAGTGTTTCTTGAAATCATCTGAACGACCTTCCGCAATATCCTTCACCGGGATTCCAGAAGTGTTGGTGCTTATGATGGATCCTTTTTTCCGAACAGCGTCAATTCTCGCCATCAATTGCTGTTTGATCTTCAGATTTTCAACAATTGCTTCTATTACCCAATCTGCTTCAGCAATCACATCAAAATCATCATCAAGGTTACCAGTTGTTACCAATGTGTATTGATCGGATGAGAAAAAGCTGGCAGGCCGTGATTTCTTAGCTCTATCCAATCCTTCGTTCACGATCTTATCCCGGGCTCCCTTCCCAGCTTCGGGTGGAACGTCCCTTGGAACAATATCCAACAAGCTGACACTTACACCAGCATTTGCGAGGTGGGCAGCCAATGCTGCCCCCATTGTTCCAGCACCCACCACGACTGCCTTATTCACTTTATAGGTCATTGTTTCCTCCTCTTATTTATTCGACAAGCAGTTAATTTCGTTAAATTTCAGCTCAGATCCCTGGATCTGTATCCAAGAATCTGCCTGGCGACCACAAGGCGGTTGATCTGACCAGTCCCTTCATAAATATCACTGATCTTGGCATCGCGGAACCATTTTTCCAGAAGAAATTCCCGGCTGTAACCAATAGGTCCCATTATCTCTACCGCTTTTTGTGTGATCTTGTTGACAACATCACCTGCTTTTACTTTGCACATGGATGATTCAAGCGAGTTTGGTTTTCCATTATCCATCATCCATACTGCCTTGATTACAAGAAGCCAGGCAGAACGAAGCTGGATCTCCATATCGATAACATCTTTTTCAATGGAAGTTAATTTCTGACGGGGGAGTCCGTAGCGAATCTTCACTCCCCTTTCCTCCAGCATTTCTTTAACCAATTCAAGAGTAGCCCTGGCAAGACCAATTGCCTGGGCTGCAACTATGGGCCGGGTGGCGTCAAAAGTTGCCATGGCACCTTTGAAACCTTTGGTGGTTGTTTCTACTGTTGGGCTTCCCAGTATATTTTCAAAAGGAACCCGGCAATCCTGCAGGACTATTGACGCTGTATCACTTGCGCGGATACCCAGTTTATGCTCCAATTTTGTGACCTGGCAACCTGGCGTACCTGCTTCAACAACAAATGAACGCATCCCTGCTCTTCCAGCTGACTTATCTATTGTCGCCCAAACAACAATAAAACCCTGGGAGTCAACAAGTGCCTTATGCCCACTGGTGACAAAGATCTTCTCTCCATTAAGCACCCATTCATTGGTTTCCTTATCAAGTACGGCAGAAGTTCGAATGGCAGATGTATCAGACCCTGCCTGCGGTTCAGTCATACACATGGCATCAAAAACTGGTTTATCCCCTGAAAATCTCTTAAGGAACCGATCTTTTTGTTCGTCGGTCCCAGCAGCGGTGACAGCTGCTGAACCGAGCATTCCTCCGGGTAAACAAAGATACATACCTGAATCGCCCCATGAAAGACCCTCCACCATGGACGCCAGGCGTTGATAAGCAATGCGGGGTCCTTCCTTTTTTGTGCTGGGAGCCATTGAAGCACTGCCTCCCATTCCCTTGGTGGCAGTATGCATGAAATTAATATAGTCCCATGGGATCTCATGTTCATTCTCATCGAAATACCTTGCCACCGGGCGCATCATGTTAACCGCCACAGTTTCAATTACATTTAATATTCCAGTAATTTTCTCCGGAACTTCAAATTCGATCATTTCTATCCTCCTTCCTCATACCATTGCCAGACCGGTAAATGCGGCAAAACCACGACCATTCCGCATGAACAATTCCACTGGATGCTCACGGATATATCCATGACCACCAAGAATTTGAACTGCACGATCGGTAACCATCATCGCCATATCTACTGAACCCATGTAAGCAAGATAAGCTTGTTTACTGGCATCAGGTTTCCCAGTATCCATCATCCAGGCAGCTTCCCAAGTAAGAGCCCGCATGGCTTCAATTTCGGTTGCCATTTCAGCAAGCATGAATGCAATCGCCTGCTTCTGAGCCACTTTCACGCCAAATACATCCCGATCCTTGGCATAGTCCCTGGAATATTCGAACGCGGCTTTTGCCACTCCAATGGCCATGGCTGCAACAGCCACCCTGCTTGAATCCAGAAGTGGTTCAAAATCACCTGGAAGCAAATTTCCTTTTGGAAGTTTCACATCGTCCAATTTAATAGAGTGGAATGGCAAGGCATTTAGCCCCATCCATTTCTCGCGTTCCGGTGTAATGATTACTCCTTGTGTTCCTGCAGGAAGTATGAATCCCTTTGTTTTTCCTTCGAGACTGGCATAGACAATCAGGGCTTTGGATTCTTTAGCGAATGGAACCATAATCTTTTCGCCATTTATGACATACTCATCCCCAGATAAAACAGCCGTACAGGAGAGGTCATTAGGATCGAAATCGAAGGATTTTTCCACCAAAGCTACACTATAAGGCTGCCAGATGCCTTCGATAACAGGTGGGATGTACTTCTGTTTCTGTTCTTCTGTTCCTGCAAGTAATACCGGCATGGTGAACAACCCTGGAGTCATGACCGCCATTGTGCCAGCCAGGTCTCCCCAAGCCATGGATTCTGCAGCCAGGACACCAGTTACCACTGATCGGTCTCCAAAACCCCCATATGTTTCAGGGATGGAAGCCTGCAATACACCCATTTCCCAGCCCTTGGCGATCAATTTCTGTTCGAAGCCTCCAGTTTCTTCGGCATCGTGGGCTGCTGGACGCAGGTCGGTTTCAGCGAACCTATCAACTGCATCCATCAGCATTTTTTGTTCTTCCGTTGGTTCAAATGAATACATAGTCCTCCTCCTTGGTTAAAAACGAATCCGCTCTTTCATGATTTAAATGGTAGATATATGGAACCTGGTCACTCTCCTCCAACCTCTTCTGGTTGGTTATTTCAAGTAATTCAAGCCGACAAAGATACTCGACATATGCTCCTGTTTTTTCAAGAACCAATAATGCGTTGTAACCGGATATCTGTGGATAAAGGTAATCAGTAAGAGCACTGAGAGTATTTGGTTTCTCCAAGAACAACAGACATTGTCTCAACCTCTTCTGAATTGCCTTCTCGATTGCAGACGTACGAGAACCCAAGTCATCAATGGGGACATCGTGACCTGTAAGAATTGATCGGTAATCAACAACCCAATTATTCAGTTTTAATAACGATTGGAGGTAATGGTTTACACCCAGATAAGGCAAAATCCTTCCGGGAGATTGGTGCGGCGTTATGTCATTGAGGACGTGATCACCGACAAAAATGTAATCATCGAGGCGAATGGCTACATGTCCAGGACAATGACCAGGGATATGTAACAATGATAAAGGTCCACATTTCATTCCACTATTCTCAAAGGTAAAATCCACCGGAACGGAATGAAAAAACGATTTCGTGAGACGATACATGTTCAAAAGGTCATGGCGTTTGTCCAATGGGACACCAGCATCCTGCATAAAATCATCAAGGCTTGAACAGATCATCGCCATCCGCTCTTCATGCCGGGAGATCGCTGGAGCATCTAGTTCATGCACTCCAACCTGTGCCTTTGTTTTTCCCTTGAGAAACACCAAACCACCCATGTGATCGATGTGACCATGGGTGATGAAAATATGCGTTATATCATCCAGACTCAACTTTTTACCAATTTTAGTACTTACCCATTCAAATCCATCCAGGATCCCCTGGTTGGATATATCGCTTCCTGAGCCAGTATCCAATAAGACCTGGTAATCACCAGTCATCAACAAATAAGTATTCACCCAAAACCCGGGAAATGCTTCCAGGGGAATGCGAAAAATTTGTGACCCACCAGCCGTGCGAAACTGCCGAAAATCCTGCGGCAAATTCACGAAACCAGTCCTTTCGTTGAATGATCATAGAGGCCATTAAGGAAAAGATCCACGACATGGTCGGTAATTTGAGTTACTGATAATGGGCCGGTCGGACGGTACCAGGTTATTGTCCAATTCATCACACCTAATAGGGACCTGGAAGTTAAAGCCGGATCACATTTTCTAAATAATCCTGATTGGATTCCGTCATTGATCAAGTCCCGCCATAGACTTTCGTAGCGATCCCTGGAAGTGATATGCCTCGTTTGAAATTCAGAATCGAGTGAACGGTACTCCAATAACAATACTGTCACAATATCGCTATGTTCTGAAAGGATTTCAAAGAAAGCCAAGACTGCCTGCCTTATCTTCACATCGGCTGGTTCTTCAGTCTGAAGAACTTTATTCAGTCGTTCTGTGAGCATACCCAAACCCTGTTCCAATAAAAGCAAGAGAATTTCCTGTTTATTGGAAACATGATGGTACAGGCTAGCTTTTTGCAGGCTAACAGAATCAGCAATATCTTTCATGGAAGTGGCATGAAATCCCTTCTGTCTGATTATCTGAGCAGCCGCTTCGAGTATTAATTCTTTATTCATAAAGTTTATCCCTACCGACCGGTCGGTAGATTAAGCATAGCAAATTGTTGCTTCCAAGTCAAGAGGTTTCAAATATTAATATGCTATAATTAATTTACTATGTCAGAAGAGTCCACCCATGTGATAGTATCTGAGCAGGAATCGACCTCAGACCTGAAAAAACAGCGAACCTTTATCGTTGTTATTGTTCTTGTCGGGATCCTGATCTTGACTGGAATTGTTTTCGCCGTAATCGGCTTACTCCAACCTGACACACCCACATCGAGAATCAGGGATATCTTCATTATCTTCATGGCATTTGAATCATTGCTAATCGGCGCTGCCCTTGTGATCCTCGTAATTCAAATCGCCAGCCTTATCAACCTGATACAAAATGAAGTGAAACCTATTCTAAAATCCACAACTGAAACTGTGAATACCCTGCGAGGGACAACTGCATTTTTAAGTGAAAATATGGTTGGACCAGTTATCAAGTTGAATAGTTACCTGGCTGGATTTAAGAAATTAACAAACCTGGTGAATTTCAAAAAAAAATAATTATCCATACGAAAGGAGAAAGATATGTCTGATCATGATGATTTTGGTTCATTCCTCGTTGGCTTTATCGTTGGAGGCTTGACCGGAGCAGTTGTTGCCCTACTGTTCGCACCACAATCCGGTGAAGAGACCCGTACTGTAATCAAGGAAAAAGGAATCGAACTTCGAGACAAGGCTGCACAAACTGCAGAGGATGCCCTGGAAAAAGCAAAAGCTGCCGCAGCAGATGCGAACGCTCGTTATGAAGAACTGGCAGCTGAAGTGAAAGCACGCGGGCAGGAAGTTATTTCTTCCGCCAAGAAAGCAGTTGCTAAAAAGACTCCTGCTGAAAGCAGCAAACCTGCCGCAGACAGCAAGTCTGCAAAATAACAAGAACTGGATAAGAACAAGGATTTACTCTTACCGGGTAAATCCTTGTTTTGGTTTCAGGGACAATGTCGCTATATTAATTTCTCAATCATGCCGAACATCAGAGAACGTTAATAATTGGAGAGATGATTTGTTGTAAAATTGATTCATGGAAGTCCAAATTGCCGTAGCCAAAACCAACAAATATGCCGTATCGGAAAGTGGAGATACACTTGAAGTGATCGAAAGACCCAATGGGGGTTTATCAGTAGTTCTTGCCGATGGACAAACTTCAGGCCGGGGAGCAAAGACTGTATCCGGATTGGTCGTCAGAAAAGTCATTTCTCTCCTGGCAGAAGGAGTCAGGGATGGCGCCGCTGCGAGAGCAGCATCCGATTCGTTATTCACGGAAAGACAGGGAAAAGTTTCCTGTACTCTTAATATCGCATCGATCGACCTTATGACCAGAACCCTGGTGTTGACCCGAAACAATCCGGTACCCATCCATATCTACAATGGAGAATCCATTGATACTCTGCAGGATGATAGTTCTCCACTTGGTATTCGAAGGGGTATTCGGCCTATCATTAACGAACTGAACCTTGTCACGGGCTTAACCGTGGTCATGTATACAGATGGCCTGGTACATGCAGGAAAAAGAAAGGGGCAACCGATGGATATTTGCACCAATCTGCAATCCTTGATGGAAGAACAGGATCCTCCTCCACAAGAGGTCGCAGATATGCTCCTGGACCAAGCCATTCAGCTTGATGATGGCAGACCAGCTGATGATATGAGCATCGTCATTTTGAAAGTTATCCCCCGCAGCGGAGATGATGTGCGGAGAATGATGGTCAGATTGCCGATCAACTGATCGCTTACAAATTGGGATAAAAGAATTCCCTGAAATGTCCCCCAATTACATGATGAACAACCAAAAAGAAAAGAAGGATGAAGTCATTTACCAAGAGGATCAATCTATTCCAACCATAGGGATAGTCGGACCATGCAGCTCAGGAAAAACAACCCTGGTAAAAGGATTAAAAAGACATGGATTCGTTGCCAGGCATATTGCCCAGGAGCATTCTTATGTTCCCGATATGTGGAGAAAAATCACCAATCCTGACATCCTGATCTACCTGGATGTTAGTTTCCAAGTCGGCCAGGAAAGGCGCAATCTTGATTGGACAAGCACTCAATTTGATAATCAAATCAAAAGGCTGTCCCATGCTCGTGAAAATTCAGATCTGATCATCAATACGGATGGTTTGACAATTTCAGAAGTTTTAGATAGAACTGTTCAGTACCTGCTTTCCATAATTAAGTCTCATAATAAACGAGTCCATCAATAAGAATTATGGATTCAATTAGGTGTATAATCTTCAAACAGTCAGCCCCTGGCTGGTATTTTTTTGATTGGAGGAAGTGAAAATGACCCGTCGTCCTTACTTGATGCTGGCATTGATCCTGGTTCTGATTGCCTTCGCTCTCTGGATCGATCTTAGCAACCAAGTTACGATCATGAACCCATTTAACCAACAAGCCATAATTGATAGGAATGTATCTATTCGTCTTGGTTTGGATCTGCGTGGAGGTCTTCAAACACTCCTAGAGGCAGATCTGCCACCTGATGTTTCCGTCAGTTCAGATGACCTGGGTGTTGCCCGACAAATTCTTGAAAACAGATCAAACGCGTTGGGTGTTAGTGAAGTGATCATGCAGGTTGCACCTCCCCGTCGTATTGTTGCTGAATTTCCCGGCATTGACAATCCCGATGAAGTGGTTGCGTCTTTACAGAAAACGGGGTTGCTCGAATTTGTTGATATGGGAAACGAGAGACCAGCTCCAGGAACTGTGATACAGACAGATTTTGGACAGGAAACATCAGCCCAGCCTACAATCATTCCAACAACAACCGTATCAACGGATACAAGCCCTACCGAAACTCCAGTAGACACTCCAACGGAAACTCCTGCAACCGATGTCCCTGTCATTTATCACACCGTGATGACCGGAACTGCCCTGGATTCGGTTGCGGTTACACAACAAACCGGTCAGTATATGATCTCTTTTACATTGAAATCAGATTCTAAGCAATTGTTCTCTGATTTCACTGGTTCCCATGTTAATCAGATACTGGCAATCGTGCTGGATAAAACTGTCATATCTGCTCCATCCATAGACTCACAAATCACTGATGGATCAGGTGTCATTTCCGGTAATTTCACGCAGCAAAGTGCCAATGACCTGGCAATCCAGCTTCGCTATGGTTCCCTTCCCATTCCAATCAAGGTTGTGGAGAGCAGGACTGTTGGCCCAACTCT
The DNA here is from genome assembly GCA_035283125.1 of Anaerolineales bacterium. GTDB lineage: Bacteria > Chloroflexota > Anaerolineae > Anaerolineales > Villigracilaceae > UBA12087. Next base: position 43,272 of record DATEUN010000021.1, on the reverse strand, counting down.
CGGAGCGGAATCTGTTCAAAAAAGCCTTTTCGCTGGTTTGATCGGTTTAACTATAGTCATTCTTTTTATGGGAATTTATTACAGGCTGCCCGGATTCCTGGCTGACCTGGCACTGATCGTATACGCACTCCTCACGCTCATGCTTTTCAAGTTAATCCCCGTGGTTCTGACACTACCTGGAATCGCTGGCTTCATATTGAGTATCGGTATGGCAGTTGATGCGAATATCCTGATCTTCGAACGCCTCAAGGAGGAACTAAGGGCAGGAAGGACTCTCCAGCAAGCAATCGATCTTGGCTGGTCAAGGGCATGGCCATCGATCCGAGACTCAAACTTTTCGACATTGATCACATGCGGAATTCTGTTCTGGTTTGGTAATGCATTTGGCGCCAGCCTGGTCAAGGGATTTTCCCTTACTCTTGCCCTGGGTGTGCTGGTCAGCTTATTCACTGCCATCACTGTTACACGAACATTCCTTCATGTAACGCTCGATAATATCAAATCTGCCGAACATCCCCGCTGGTTCGGACTATAGGAGTGCCGCAATGAATATCATCAAGAATCGTTATCTTTATTTTGGCATCTCCCTCCTGGTTATCATTCCCGGAATTCTTGCACTCATTTTCTGGCATCTTCCCCTGGGGATCGACTTTACAGGCGGAAGCCTTCTTGAAGTTAAGTTTGACCAGGGAGTACCTTTAACTGGAGAGGAGGTCTCAGCCATTTATGCGGATTTTTCAGTTCCCAATGCCGTGATCAGCAACCCGGTTGTGCAACCCATGGGTAACGACTCCCTTTCCATTCGTTCGAAGGTAATGACAGATGCGACCAAGAGTGAAATCGTCACCAGCATGGAGGATCTATCGGGCAGCTCCATTACGGTTCTGCACTTCACACAGGTCAGTGCTGCTGTTGGTGAGGAAGTTGCAGCCAGGGCAGCAGGCGCTGTAGCACTGGCAGCCGTCGCTATTCTGCTTTATATCACCTATGCATTTCGCGGTGTGCAGCATGCATTCCGTTATGGGACAGCAGCCATTATTGCCATGCTTCATGATGTGCTTGTAGTGGTTGGAGTTGAGGCAATCCTGGGATACTATCTCGGATGGGAGGCTGATTCCCTTTTCCTGACAGCCCTATTGACCGTGATCGGGTTCTCAGTTCATGACTCGATCGTTGTTTTCGATAGAATCAGGGAAAATTCAGGTCATTATAAGAAACTGAAATACGAAACACTGGTAAACCATTCCATTGTTCAAACCCTTGACCGATCCATCAATACACAGCTGACTGTCATGATAACCCTCCTGGCATTAGCATTGTTTGGCGGTGCATCCATCAGGCATTTCGTGGTGATCCTCCTGGTTGGTGTCTTCTCTGGTACGTATTCATCCATATTTAATGCAGCACCTATTCTTGTTGTGTGGGAAAACAAAGAATGGCAAAATTGGTTCAGACGCAAGCCTTCAACAGCTCAATAACAATCATTCTTTGAATAATAATTACATGCCCTTAGGGATATAAACAAATCCCTAAGGGCGTTTTGTTAAGATAAAAGGTACTCATTATTGATGAGTACCTTTTTGGCTGGGGGCAAAGGATTCGAACCTCTACATACGGAGTCAGAGTCCGCTGTCCTACCATTAGACGAGCCCCCAAAGTCCAGCGCGGCGAATTTTACCATAGCCCCGAATTAACGTCCAGCCGCCCTGGTTATTAATTACTTTCGGGCTGCCCGGCGGGTGTTATTTTCAATATCGATAAAAAGTTTCAATACTTCCGAAATCCCAAGCAAGACAACTGCATAAACCACTCCCCGAAAAGGTCGTTCCAACGTAACCAGGATACTGGTGGCATAATCTGTAAATCCCATGTACGTCCAGAAACCTCGAGTGATCTGCAATATCATGGTAAGCAAAGCCACAGAGAAATCAATCGTATATACTGCGAGCACCACCCAACCCAGCCATTTTGAAACAGAAGATAATTTTAAAACAAATCCCGGATCGAAATACGTACCCATGAAATGACTGCCTGTTACCTTTTCATCGCTCATCTATCCTCCAACATTTCATAAATATCCAGCAATTTAAAATAACAAAACACTTTTGCCAGAAATAGGTTGTTATAATATTGATTATACATCTTGATCAATTGTAGTTATTTACAAGGTAATTTAAGGATAATTGTAATGAATGATGACAACACTCCCACCGACTTTATCCGTGCTGCTGTGGAAGAAGACAAAATCTCTGGCAGATTTAACGGCAGAGTTCAGACCAGGTTTCCACCAGAACCAAATGGATATCTTCATATAGGGCATGCAAAAGCGATCGCTATTGATTTTGGAATTGCTGAGGAAAATGGTGGAATTTGCAGCCTTCGATTTGACGATACCAATCCAACCAAAGAAGATGTGGAATACGTTGATGCCATCAAGGACGATATAAAGTGGCTGGGGTTTGACTGGGGAGAGAACGAATTTTATGCGTCTGATTATTTTGAGCAGCTATATGAGTTTGCACTAGGATTGATCCGCAAAGGCAGTGCATATGTCGATGACCTGAGTGCAGATGAGATCCGTGATTACCGCGGCACCCTTACAGAACCCGGCAAGAACAGTCCTTACCGATCACGAAGTATCGAGGAGAACCTTGACCTGTTTGAACGAATGAAAGCAGGGGAATTTCCTGATGGCTCAAGGGTATTAAGGGCAAAGATAGACATGGCAGAAGGAAATATCAATATGCGAGATCCTGTCATGTATCGTATCCTGCATACACCACCCCACCATCGCACCGGAAACAAGTGGTGTATCTACCCAATGTATGATTTCGCACATGGCCAGTCTGATTCGATCGAAGGGGTTACCCATTCATTATGTTCACTTGAGTACGAGGCACACCGACCTCTTTACGACTGGTTCCTGGATGAACTTGAGATCTATCATCCCCGACAAATAGAATTTGCACGGTTAAATCTAAGTTATACAGTAATGTCAAAACGAAAATTGAACCGGCTTGTTCAGGAAGGATTTGTAAATGGGTGGAACGATCCAAGGATGCCAACCATCCATGGACTGAGAAGACGAGGTTATACACGAGAATCCATCCGTAATTTTCTTGACCTGGTTGGTGTTGCCAAAAATGACAGCATCATTGATATCGCACTTCTGGAACACTGCCTGCGAAGCGACTTGAATAAATCTGCACCCCGAAGAATGGCTGTTTTGAATCCCATTAAAGTGATCATCGATAATTATGCTGATGATCTTGTGGAAGAGATGGAGGCTAACAATAATCCTGAAGATCCTTCATCAGGCTTCCGGAAGGTATTGTTCAGTAAAGAACTATTTATCGAGCAGGAAGATTTCTCAGAAGATCCTCCTCCCAAATATTACCGGTTGTTCCCGGGGAACGAAGTTCGGCTGAGGTATGGTTATTTTGTCACCTGCACAAGTGTTGAAAGGGATCCACTTTCTGGAAGGATCAAGGAAGTCCATTGCACATATGACCCCAAAACACGTGGTGGGGATTCACCTGATGGCCGAAAAGTGAAATCTACCATTCATTGGGTCTCAGCCAAGCATTCCATACCAGCCGAAGTGCGCTTATATGATCGACTCTTCCTGACTGAAGACCCGTACGAGCTGGAGGAAGGACAGGAATTTACAAGCAACATCAATCCTGACTCCATGAATGTTTTACATGATTGCCAGCTTGAAGCAAGTCTTGGATCTGTCTCCGAAGGTGATACTTTCCAGTTCGAAAGGTTGGGTTACTTCATTGCAGATGCGGATACCAGACCCGGGAAGCTTGTCTTTAACCGGGCTGTGTCACTAAAAGATTCCTGGCTGCGAAAGGCGATATCAAATAAATAAGAGCAGGTACGGTTAATTCAATCCGTAAGCCAAAAACATCATTCAATCTTCTTTTTGAATTGGGGATTGTATCTTTATTAGTTCCCTATTTCCAATTCTTAGCCATTATGGAAATAAAAACGTTCAAAGCTTTCTTGTGAGCTTGCTTTTTATTAAGAAGGATTAATTGGCAGATTCGAGAAGGGCTATTGCATTTTCGACTCTCTGCAATACTTTTTCCTTGCCGATGATCTCCATTGATTCAAACAGTGGCGGGCTGACCTGTTGACCTGTAACCGCCATACGAAGAATACCAAATACCTGTCCAGCTTTTAAACCTGACTCAACCACCAGATCCCGCATGGGTGGTTCAGCTTTTGCATGAGTTATCTCATCCAATGATGATAAGATGAGATAGGATTTCTTTAATACTTCTTTCGATTCTTCCGGTGTCATATTTTTTCCAATGAGATCCTCTACCTTTGGATCAATATTATCCATAAAAAAGAATGCTGCAAATCCAATTGCATCATCCAGAGTTACCAACCTCTCACGAATTATAGGGATGATCCGAAGCAAGAGATCATCGTCGACCTTAAAGCCAGCATTTTCGAAATAAGGCTTGACCCTATTGGCAAGATTAATTTGATCCAATTGACGAATATGAGCACCACTGAAGAAATCCAGTTTAGCGAAATCGATAGCAGCTGGTGAAGGGTTGACCTTTGAAATATCGAAGTGCTGAACCATCTCGTCCAAACTCATGAATTCACCTTCCGCTATTCCCCAGCCCATAAGCAGCAACCAATTTAAAACTCCTTCAGGAACATAGCCCAGTTTCTTCAAATCTGTTACGAAGATCGAATATCCGGTGTCCAACGCTTCAGCAGCATCCCTCTTGCTCATTTTTCCTTTTCCGGAAGGTTTTAGAAAGACTGAAAGATGAATCCAGCGAGGTTCCTGCCACCCAAAAGCCCTAATGATATGGGCGTGAAGAGGAAATGTTGGCAGCCATTCTGATCCGCGAATGACATGGGTGATCTTCATTAAATGATCATCAACCATGGCTGCCAAGTGATAGAGCGCCCAACCTTCCGAGTTGACTAAAATATAGTCATTGATATTTCTGTTCTCGACAACGATATCACCACGTAATGTGTCATGGACGGTAATAGAGCCTTCTTTCGGAGTTTTAAATCGAATGACATGAGATTCACCAGAAGAAATTTTTCTTTTCACTTCTTCTGGTGAAAGAACTCGGCATGTTCCATCATAATGCGGATTTTCTTTTCTCTTAATTTGTTCCTTGCGAACCAGGTCCAATCTATCCCTGGAACAAAAACAAGGGTATGCAAATCCTTTTTCGACAAGTTCCTGGGAATATTGCAGGTAGATCTCCTTGCGTTCGGATTGTCGGTAAGGACCATAAGGTCCACCCACACCAACTCCCTCATCCCAATTCAATCCCAACCATCGCAATCCATCCATTAATTCCTGCTCAGCACCTTCCACGTAGCGATTAAAATCTGTATCTTCAATACGCAGAATGAATTGTCCGCCTGTTCTTTTGGCAAGCAAATAATTGTATAAAGCTGTACGGGCACTACCCATGTGCATACGACCAGTGGGTGACGGTGCAAAACGAACTCTGGCAGGTTGTATTAATTTCAACCTTTACCTCCTACGTTTCCAACTTCTTATGATGTAGAACAACACTTTCAACCAATCCTATCCCCAGCATTAGAGATAATAACCCACTTCCGCCATAACTAATGAACGGTAAGGGTAAGCCTGTGACTGGAATCAAGTTTAGATTAACTGCGATATTTACAGACCCCTGGAAGAAAATCAGAACTGCCACTCCGTATGAAAGAAATGAGCCAAAAGGGTCGCCAGCTTTCCTGGCAGCCATTAGACATCTATAGATGATATAACCGATCAAAACGATAACAAAAACCGCACCAACCAATCCAAATTCCTCAGCGATCACTGAAAAAATGAAATCTGTATGACGCACTTTTAAGAACCTTAACTGTGTTTGAGTTCCAAGACCGTACCCCTTGCCTAAAATTCCACCTGAACTGAGTGCAATTAAAGCCTGGTCTACATTATATTGAGCGCCATAAGTGGCATTTGGATCAGAAACCAGGAAACCAGTTATGCGCTCTTTTTGGTATGGTTGTAGAAATTGAAAACCAATGATGGCGATCACAAGACCTACGAGGACGATCAGACCCACCTGTTTTAATTCTATCCCTGCCAACCACACCAGGAATCCCCAAATGACAAGAATCACTATAACATTACTCAAATTTGGCTGTAAGAAGATCCAAATCGCCAAACCCACTGCTATCAACAAACTTTTGATCAACCAGGAGAAATTTCGAATTGCGACGATATTCCTTTCAAAATAATATGAAAGGGCAAGGATAGCAACTATTTTCGCCAATTCAGTAGGTTGAATAGAAACCAAACCAACCTCCAACCAGCGGGCAGCACCAAACCTCTCTCCTCCTACCAAGTACAGAATGAACAGGAAAACCATGATAACGAAGTATATCTGGCGGATCAAAGCAGACCAATAATGATAATCAATAACAGCAACAATGAGGATCACCAACAATCCCAGACTGGCAAAAATTATCTGCCGCTGAACGAGACCGACCAAAGTTTCGTTTCCAGCGATGGCAGAGCGTATCATAGTCACTCCGAATGCTATCGCGAGAAACACAGCCCCAAACAAGCCAAAATCAAAATGATGCCAGATCTCAGTTCTAAAACTTTTTAACATTTCAATAGCCTAATCCTAAAACCTGATAGGACATTATATTCCCATTAATCCCTTTGTTATCCCTATTTGAAATATCCAGGAGAGATGAGTTGGATAGCTTACAATCCAGAATCCATTGATAATGATCGACTATCTGCGACGATTATTTCTAGTACGCATCGGAATATCTGCGATTAATCGTTGAGATCTGCCTTCATTGGCAAGCTTGATGGTAACAGAGGAGGGATCGATGTCAACATATCTTGAAATAACTTCGATCAGTTCATCCTTAAGAGATTCCAATTCTCCTGGAGCTAAATCTGTTCTATCGTGGATCAAAACCAATTTCAATCTATCTTTTGCATTTCCTGCACTTTTTTTCCTACCGGTGAAAAGATTTAGAATCCCCATATTACTTCCTCCCGGAAAATAGTTTCTGCAGGAATCCCTGGTTTTCCATTTGAGAAACAGGTATTTCTTCACCCATCAATCGTTTGGCGATATTTATAAAAGCAAGTCCAACTTTGCTTCTATTATCAAAAGCTAATGGGGTACCACGATTAGAGGCAATGATCACACTTTCATCCTCAGGTATGATACCGATCAAAGGTATTGCCAATAAATCAAGAACGTCATCGACCGAGAGCATATCCCCTCTTTTGATCATTACAGGATTAATTCGATTAATGATCAAACTGACTGGTCCTTTCTCTTCAGCATCCAGGATGCCAATTACTCTATCGGCATCCCTCACCGCCGAGACTTCCGGATTGGTCATGACTAAAACCTGATCTGCAGGGGCAATGGAATTTCTGAAACCTCGTTCAATCCCAGCTGGAGAATCGATGATGATCCAATCACATTCTGATCGCAATTCATTGCAAAGATTAACCATATCACTTGGAGAGACTGCACTTTTATCACGGGTTTGTGCTGCCGGTATCAAATACAATTCAGGCAATCGTTTGTCCCGTATCATCGCCTGACGGATGCGACAGCGTCCTTCAACAACATCAACCAGGTCATAAACAATCCGATTTTCCAGACCCAATAACACATCCAGATTTCTTAAGCCAATATCACCATCAATACAAACCACTCTTTGACCCAATTGTGCCAGTCCGACTGCAATATTGGCTACAGCTGTTGTTTTTCCAACTCCACCTTTTCCTGATGTAACTGTTACAACTTTAGTTGTCATTTAACCATCCTGATTATTTTGCAGAATTCCATGATTCAGCTATGATATGGTCACCTGAAATCCTGGCGATTTCCAATTTTCCCTTGGTATTCTTCTTTGGTGAAACTGCAATTTTTCCAGCAATTCGCAACTGCATTGGTGAAAAATCAAGGGCTCCAACTATGGCTTCTTCATCTCCTTCAGCCCCGGCATGAACAAGACCTCTAAGGCGACCCCAAACCAGAACACTTCCGACCGCAATGATTTCTGCTCCAGGATTGACATCCCCCAGAATGATAATATTCCCATGGTATTCAATATGTGAACCAGATCGAACGGTCTGTTTGATCCACAGCGCCTTGTCTTTCTGAAAAGGATCAATAATGATATCTGGTTCGGTTGTTTCTGGTTTTGATAACCTGGTTGCCAAACCGAGGTTCTGCGATGTCTGTTCTGTTATCTGTGATTCACTCAAAACCGCCCAAAGAACAAGGCCATAATCTGATAAGGTATCCCTTAATTTTGACAATTCCATAACATGAAGAACATGGGTTTGCACATTCAGGACCATGCGCGCACCCTGATAGAAAGCGGGGCGTTCATTGATCTGATCTATCAGGTTCTGTACCTGGGAATCCCAATCCGACCCCCCAATATTAACCATCAAGCCTTCGCGGGTGCCCTTAATTTGAATAATTGGAGGCTCTTTAATCATATATTTGATAAATTATAGCATAGATGTTCTAATATTTAAGGTCCGGTGGATTGGGCTGCATCAATGGTTTTTTGTTCAAAATACGCATCCATAACCAGTCTCACGATAGGGGCAGCAACACTACCCCCCTCACCGCCATTATATGCAAATGCCAATATCACGATTTCCGGATCATCAAAAGGGGCATAAGCTACGGTCCAGGCATGAGTTGGCCAATTTTCAAAAGAACATCGATTCTGGCTCAAGGCAACATCATCGCAATATTCTGCAGTTCCCGTTTTCCCTGCCACTGCAATTGGGTAATCCTTGAAGGAGTAATCTTTTGCCAAGGTACCAGATGGATCGAGAACAGCCAGACGCATTCCATGTTGTACGCTTTCCACAACCCAGGATGCAACAGTTTTCATACGTCCAGTATCTGTACAATATGTGTTTTCACATGTAAATTCCTTTATGATCGGATCAACCGTGATATCCCATTTCATGTTCGGTTTAAATGGAGATATCTGATAACTACCTGGTTCCAATGGGCTGTCTGACACGGATTGGGCTTCCGGGTTCCAGTATTTCTCAAGTACGATTCCATCAGCATCCTGGATCGAACGAATTATGGTCGGCTGCATTAATTTTCCATCGTTTGCTATCGTAGCTGCAGACATCAGAACTTGTAAAGGCGTTGCCAAAACGTATCCCTGACCTACACTGGCAATGTACGTATCTCCAGTAGACCAGTTTTCTCCCTGGTAAATGCGTTTCCAGGTAGGATCTGGAATCAGCCCTGATGCCTCCCCATATAATTCGATTCCCGATGGTTGTCCATACCCCAACGCATCTGCATATTGCTGCAATCGTTGAATGCCAAGACCTTCTGGTATCTCATCCTTGTACCCGCCACCCAATTTATAGAAACAGACATTGCTTGAATATGCAATGCAATGATAATAATCAATCAAACCAAATGATTCGGGGTAGATCCAATCCCGGAAGGACCTTTGGAAACCCGGATCGGTAGGAGAAAAACTTTCCGTGATCACCAATTCGGATGGAGCCTCAATGATCTGATCCAAAGAGACAACTCCTTCGTTTAGAGAACCTGTGGCAGTTGACAATTTGAAAGTTGATCCTGGTGGAAATTCTGCGGAGATGGCCACATTCAACAATGGGTGGGTTGGGTCCTGGGATAATTGATTGTAATAATACTCTGGTATGAACCTTGCCAAACGATTATTCTCGTATGTCGGCCAGGATACCATGGCAAGAATTTCCCCTGTTTTAGGGTTCATTGCGATTACAGCTCCACTGGAAATACGGATATAACCATAGTATCGATTGTTCCAAAAATCTATCTCTTCCGCCAAAGCCGCTTCCACAGCAGCCTGGAAGCGGGTGTCTATTGTCAATGTAATATCATTTCCAGGAATTGGTGCGATTGGCGCTTCAAGGTTGCGCAATTCCTGACCAGCTACATCCACTTCAACAACCCGTTTACCAGGGACTCCGATCAGCTCATCATTCATTGAAGCTTCCACACCTGCATATCCCACTTTATCAGTTTTCGTGACAAAGCCAAGGTTTTTATATTCTGTTTCCAAGCGAGCCGGGATTGGTCCAAGGAATCCGATCACATGGGCAGTAAGGGATCCTGTCGGGTAGTCACGGACTGGGTCGACGGTTACGCTAACTCCCGGCCAATCAATAGCTTTTTCTCTTGCTATCATCGCTATATTCTGATCAACATCACACTGAATTAATACCGGTTTATAAGGTTCAAGAGAAGTTCCCAATTCCACAAGTTGTGTGATACCCGGACCTGGAACGCATTGGGAAACAAGTTTGGCATCTTCAACAGTTCCGAAATTGACAGGTACTCCCGTTAATTCAGAAAGTTGACGGTAGATATTCTGAATATCAGATGGATCGTCCGGCAAATAGGCAGGTGTAATAGCGATGGAATAGGAAGCAATATTCCTTGCCAATACAAACCCGTTACGGTCATAGATAATGCCTCTTCTGGGCGCATCGGAAACTATTTTCGAGCGGTTGTTATTTGCATATTCCAAGTAGGTTGAATAATCTATAACCTGCAAGCCTACCAGGCGGGTGACAAAAACCACACTAACCAGACCAAATACGATATACAGTGTCCATACACGCCATGGTTGAGTAACTTGAGATGTCTTAAAGATCCTCATTCGGAACTCTCCGATGAATATAACAATCCAACAAGGTCCCTAATTAAAAAATATACGGGAACAGAAAGTATAAGATTCAGGAGAATACTTGGTAATGTAATAAGGCTTAGCATGTTAACAAAGTTTACTTCACTTCCAATAACCACCAAGAACCCTATGGACAATAAATGGGTGATCAACGTCCCGATAAAAAGAACGATGAATACTTCAAGCAGCAGTGATTGCCAAATTCTTTTTTGAAGAAGATGACTCAAGCTGACGATCAATAAATAACCCAATAAGACCAGGTACCATGGTAACCTAGATACATATCCCACCATCAACCCGGCTACCAGAGCCCAAAACCAGCCACTTTTTACTTTTGGTTGCAAAGAAAATGACACAAGGATAGCAAGGATTAGATCTGCACTTCCAGAAAGCAGATTAATACGGCTTATGATCCCTACCTGGATCATAAGTGCAAATCCCAAAACAGGTATAGCCAGGAAATATTCCATAGAAATCTTATGGGTTTGGTGTAGGTAATAAAGGTGTTATGTCCACTGGCTGGAAATTAACGATCACAAGGACATATTCCACTCTCGGAAAGTCAACAATCGGCTGCACAGAAGCGGATTGAAATAACTCTGATTCAATATTGCTGATATTTACAATCTGCCCAACCAATAAATTCGGCGGAAAGTCACCTCCCAAACCAGATGTCAAAACAACATCTGCGGATTCAACCACAACATCATGAGAAATCATCTGGAGTGAAAGATCCCCATTTAACGAACCAACCATAACAGCATCCGTTTTTGAATTCTTGAGGGTAATATTGACTGCTGAATTTTGATCTGTGATCAGTTGAACTCGAGAAGCTTCAGCCACAACCGCATCAACCCTGCCAACCAGACCTTGCTGCGTGACTACCGGCATACCACGGACGATACCTTCATTAGCACCAACATTGATAATCACATATCTTAAGAATGGGCTTGGATCACGGCCTATGACAGTAGCAGCTTTATACGAGTTTTCAGGATTTGTGCGTGCAAAATCCACCAAGGCTGAAAGAATTTCGGTTTGTGTTACTTCCTGCTGGAGTTCTATGATCTGTGTTTGCAGCCTTGCGACTTCAGATTCCAGCTCACTATTCCTTAACTGTAATGAGGCCATGTCCCTTGGGGCAGTCAGAAAATCGGAAATGGCCATAAAACGTTCTGAGAGCCAGGTTTGTCCACTTACAGATGTCTGTCCAAACCAGGTGGTAATCCCGCCCAGGTATCCACCCAGGGCCAACAGTACAAAACCCAGGACCAGAATTATAAGGAAAATTGTCTGAAGATACCGTGGAAATTTATTTTGCATAATTTTGAATTTACTATCTCAGGAGATAATTGAGAGCGATCGAAGGATCTTAACGAGTGCTCCCATCTCTTTCCAATCCTGTAAGCAGATGAGAAAGATTCTGAAAATCCTCCAGGATAATACCGGTACCCCGGACAACACAAGTTAATGGATCTTCTGCAACAAAAACGTTCAGGTTCATTTCTTCGGTAAGTCTTTCTGACAGCCCATTTAATAATGCGCCGCCACCTGCAAGACAAATGCCTTTTTCCATCAGATCTGAAAGAATTTCGGGAGGTGCCTCATCCAATGCATCTTTGACCGTATCGATGATAACCTGGATAGAACCTGTCAAGGCTTCTCGCATTTCGACCGATGAAACGATCACTGATTCAGGTAGACCGGTCACCAAGTTGCGCCCCCTCACTTCCATTGTTTTTTCAACTGGAAGTGGAAATGCTGAACCAATGGACCATTTGACCTGTTCTGCAACTCTTTCACCGATCAGCAAATTGTACTTGGTGCGGATGTAGTTTTGAACCTCAACATCCATTTCATCACCTGCGACGCGTAAGGAGCGGGAAATAACCACCCGATTTGACGAAATAACAGCGACCTCGGTAGTACCCCCTCCAATATCAACTATCATAGATCCGTGAATATCATTGATCTGCAGTCCTGCACCTAATGCAGCGGCAACCGGCTCTTCAATCAGATAAGTTTCCCTGGCTCCTGCAGACATCGAAGCGTCATAGACTGCTCTTTTTTCAACCTGGGTAACTCCGGACGGAATACCAACAACAACCCTCGGCCTAGGTAAGGGCACAATCGTCTGTTCGTGGACTTTCCCAATGAAATATTCCAGCATTGCTTGTGTGATCTCAAATTCTGAGATAACGCCATCCCGAACTGGCCTGATAACAGAAAGAGAACCAGCCGTTCTGCCAGCCATCTCCTTGGCTTCCTGCCCAATAGCAATGGGCATTCTGGTACGTTTTTCAATTGCCACCCAGGAAGGTTCATTAATTACAATTCCCTTTCCACGTACCAAGACCAAGGTATTGGCTGTTCCCAAATCAATCCCAATATCCAGAGAAAAAAGGCCTAAAAACCAATTAATTGGATTAAACGCCAATAGAGACTCCTCAACTTTAATTTAACTGGATTATTATACCATCCTAATCATTTTAATCTTTTTATAAGAAACATGGTCAGGTCATCAGCAAGAATATTCGTTTCCATGAATTCAAAAACATCCTCTTCAATGGATTTTATTATATCTACAGGAGAAATGCATCTTTTATCATTTAATAATTGTTCCAATCGATCATCGCCAAAAAGATCACCTTCCAATGATGCTGCTTCCGTTAATCCATCTGTATAAAACAGGATGCAATCATCTATGTCAAAATGAACTTCTCTTTCTTCGATCTCGATATTATCCTGGATACCCAGCGCCATTCCAGTTCGTGTTAATTTTTCTATCTTCCCATCTTCAGACCTGATCAAAAACGGGGGATTGTGACCTGCATTAGCATACTTCATGTTACTCTTTTTCAGCGAAAGAACTGCAAACACTGTGGTTACAAACATTCCCTGCTCATTTTCCGGTATGAGAAGTGCGTTTATACGTTTTAATACCTCGGCTGGTGAAGATTCATCCAAAATGGCTGCTCTTAATAATGTACGTGTCACAGCCATGAATAAGGCAGCGGGGATACCTTTGTCAGAAACATCTGCAATTACCAACCCCAATTCGCCATTAGGAAGCTCGAAAAGATCATAATAATCACCACCCACCTGCCTGGCTGGTTTCCAGAAAGCTGCCAGCCCCCAATTCTCAAATTCAGGCATTTCTGATGGTAAGAATGTCTGCTGGATCTGTCGAGCCAGATTGAATTCATACTCAAGTCTTTCCCGAGCCGCCGTCTCCAACTGAAATTGCTCATTTTGAATACTCATTGCCAACTGCTGTGCTATGCCTTTGACAATATCAACTCTTTTTTGCCTGAACCTTCGTGCTTCTGATGACTCTTCGATCATCATCACACCAAAGAAGTCCGACTTGATAGAAAGTGGAAATCCAATTAATAATTGCTCTCCCAATTCCATTGCATAAAACAAGTCTTCCTTCGAATCAGATAATGCAGGCGTTAACCATGAATCTGGTTCGGACGAATTTATTGAGCCAACAACCATCTCATTTGATTCAACAACACGATCCAGAAGAGGGTATTCTCCATGTGTGAAAATTCTTCCACTGACCATACCATGGTGGTCGTCGGACATTCCATAAGCCTGGGATATTACAAATGATTGATCGTGATAAAGGAAGATCACACAGGTTTCAACACCCACCAGTATGGGCGTCATACGAGCAATGGATCCTAGCAGGTCATCAAGATTCTCTGCATTTGCAACAGATTGAGCCACCTGTAATAATGCTGCAGACGCATAAGCCTGTTCCTGGGCAGCATCAAACAAACGGGCATTCTCTATTGCGACTGCTGCGTAACCAGCAAAAGTTTTAGTTAGAGATTGAGCCTCATGACCATATTTTCCAGGTTCAGGGTTTGCGAGTGTCAGCACTCCCAGAGGGTTATCACCGATCTGCAACCTGGCAGCAATAGCAGAGTAATCTGCTGAATAACCTCGTGCTGCTCCACTGGGTCCGATGGGATCGAATGGCTTTCTTATTATCGGTACCTCGGAATTAATTGCATCAGCCAGAAAACTTCCGGATTCCGGCCAAGTATCCCTTGCCATTTCGACATCAATCGGATCAGCACCGCGAATATGAGCAAGAAAAATATCTTCACCGTCCAATAACCAGATTGCAGAAAGTTCACAAGGAAGGCTTTTCTCCAGTTCAATCAAGATCAAATCCAAGACATCATCAACGCTCGCATTCGCTGACAGTAATCCGATCACTTCCCGCATGCTATCAGCGATCTGCCTTCGCCATCGTTCTGTTCTATATAAATCAGCATTGTGCATGGCTATGGCAATATTATCAGCCAGCGATTCACATACCTGGCGATCTTCATTTGAGAAGGCTTCTTTTATTTCTGCTTGAACATCCAAAATACCAAGTACTTCATTATCAAATTTCAACGGAACAACCATTTCAGCCATGGTATTTTCGGGTGGTAATGGAGATGCAACATAACGCGGATCAGTTAAAACGTCATTTACAACAAGAGTTTCTCCGTGAGTAGCTGCCCAAGGAATCAGACCAAGCGTGCTGTCCAGATCCAGGCTATACCCCTCCATAGCTGCTCCTCGCGGTCCACTTCCGGCTTCGTGATAAATCCGTCTCCGATTATGATGAACACTGTACAAATTTACATGAGGATAACCAAGTTGTTCAGTAATTAAGCTTGCCACTCTGCATAATAATTCATCCAGATCCAAGATGGAGGTAATATCCCGGCTGACCTCTGTCACCAACGATAGATGCTGGTTCCTATGCTCCAAATCAGCATACAGGTAGGCACCTTCGATGGCGATGGAAATATTGGCTGCCAAAGCCCGCAAGACCAGCAAATCGTTGGGATGGAATGCATTAATATTGTCACTCTGCACATCCAATACCCCCAATACTTTATCTTCTATTTTAAGGGGAAGAACAATTTCAGATTGGGTTTCCGGAAGGTTCGCAAAAAATTTATAGCGAGGCTCATTGTGGACGTCATTGCTTATGATCTCCTGTCCCTGCTGCGCCACCGTTCCAATCAGCCCCTGACCAACATCAACAGATATTGTAAAGGGAGTTCCTTTTTTCCTTTTTCTGCCAATCCCACCAGCAGAAGAGCGAAAATTCAATTTATTTCCAGAAGGTGCCAGTGTAAAAATTGAAACATAATAATAATCAAAAGTCTTCTGGATCAATTTTGTCACCTGGGAAATTAAATCGTCCAAATTCATTATGTCCACAATCTGGGTACTGACTTCATGAACCAGATTCAGTTGTTCAATTCGCCAATGTTCCACTTCCTGTCGATGAGAAATAGTTATAGATTGACTAATGTGGGAAGCAAGAACTTGAAGATTGGCGATCTCATCCGGTTTGAAAGGATCTTCCGCAGATCTGGAAATTTGAAATACCCCTATTATGGATTTCTGGCTGACCAAAGGAATAGCCAGCAAATACCCTTGTTTTTCCTGAAAAACAATCAGCCTGCTTTTTACGGCTTCCCGCATCGGAGCAGTAGACGGCTCTGGTAAATCAGGGGACCAATTGGATCTTCCAGGTAATTTTAATAAATTGTCGTTCAACCATACTTCGACTTTTCCCCCAAACATTTTTTTAAGATTTGTTGCAATAAGATCACGCTGCGATTCCAAATTGTCTGCCTCCAACAATTTGGATCCCAACTCAAGAATCTGGTTTAATTTGGAGCTTTCGATTGAGTCTGATTCCATCAATTCAAACCCTTAAGCGCTTCTTTAGGGTCAGAACGTTTCCAGCCTCTCCATGAGATTCATATTGAACATCGTCCATCAGATTCTTGATGAGGAACAATCCTAACCCACCTATTTGCCTTTGTTCCAGGCTGCTGGTCAGATCAGGGTCGGAGACTGAAGTTGGGTCGAAAAAACATCCGTAATCTTTAAAAGTTAAAACCAGGTATTCACCATCAAAACTATACGAACATTCAAGAAGACCAGTATCATCATTTCCATAAGCATGTTCAATAATATTTGAACATGCCTCATCTGCAGCTAATTGAACAGCATAAATGTCTGAATCATTAAATCCAGCATCCTTTGCACCCAAACCCACATATTCACGGATCGAGTCCAGGTTTTCGAACTTGGCTTGAAAGAATGCAGTTTTCATGATTAAGGAGAAACTTTTCCTGGTATTGCCTGACAGGAAAGTTCCGCTGAAGGAAAAATAATATTATTTTAAAAGTTTCCGACCGCTGCTACCTGGTCATCAAATGTTTTAAAGAGAGGAGTAAATCCGGTCAGGTCAAGGGCTTCACGAGTTCTCTTGGGAAGGGATGCCAAAACAATCTCACCGCGATTGTACCGTTTGCAGTTACGCTGACCTAACAACATGGTTCTAAAACCAGCACTGGACATGAACTCCAATTCACTTAAATCCAAAACGATCTTATAGCGACCCGCATTATTAATCGCTTCAATAGCTTCTCCTAGCTTTGGTGCTGTGTAGCTATCTATCCGACCTTTTACGCTGACAAGATCACAATGTTTGAACTGTTGAGTTGTAATATCCATTTTTCCTCCAAAATATGTAGAATCCAGGCAAATATATCTTTAAATCGCATTAAGTTAAAGGTTGATTGCTATTTGAAATTTAGAATTGAAATTATATCAGATTACTTGGTGCCTTACTAAACTGTGGATTACCAAGATCTTTTTCTAATAAATTTCTTCAATAACTGGAATCAATACCAATAATAAGAATCCATACCAACGATCAAGTATTTCCGCGTATATTCAGCAGGAATGTTTGTTCTGGCATCTTTGTGAAGTTTTTCAACAACTTTTTAGAACAGTATTAAAACGATCCAGGGCATCATCAATTACCTGATCAGTATCCGCCATACTTGTATACATACGGCTTCCTGCCAGGGTTATCAATCCCTGTGACATAAATGCTGCACCCATTTCCTTCATCATGTGGGTCCGTGGTTTTAGTTCCCGAGCGATCTTTAAAGGGTTTTTAAAATCAAGCAGCATCGTACCGGCAGTTTCCAAATGGACGATTGATCCATGATTGTAGGCAACAAATGGTAAACCAAGGCGATCAGTAATTTCCCTGAGTCCATTTGCAAGCCGATCACCGGCTTTACCCGCCAATTGAGGTGCTTGAAGACGTTCCATTTCCACCAATGCATAGTAACCTGCTGCACATGACATAGGATTAGCAGTAAGGGTACCGCCGACATACGCCCGTTTGGTAGAACCACCTATGCCAGCGGCAAGATGTTCCATGATCTCACGTTTTCCACCCAAACCTCCAGCCATGGGGTACCCACCGGTTATACATTTTCCAAAGATGGTAAGATCTGGTTTTATCTCAAAGTAACCCTGAGCTCCGCCCATGCCAAGTCGGAATCCGGTCACAACTTCATCAAAAATCAACAAAGCCCCAAATTCATCACATAGTTTTCTCACTTCCATATTAAATTCCCTGCTAACCGGACGAGTTCCACTTTCAGGGCCAAGCGGTTCAACAATGACTGCTGCTGTTCCACCCCGGAGTTGATTTAAGAATAATTTTCTTCTCAATGCACCAAGATCATTGGGGTAAAACTCCTGGGTATGTCGACTGGCACTACCTGGGATACCAGCTGCCTCGTAACGACCCGTACCCGGGATATGAAGTCCAAATACCATTTGGTCGCTCCATCCGTGATATGCACCTCCAACTTTGATGATCTTTTTCTTTCTTGTGTGGAGCCTGGCCACCCTGATTGCTGCCATTACACTCTCAGTACCTGATCCCAACATTCGGAACATTTCAACAGAAGGCATACATTGGTTGACAAGCCGGGCAAGCTTTAATTCAAATTCATGAAATAAACCAGTAACTGGTCCAGAATTATTGACCACTTGCTCAACTGCTTTCCTGACCGGCTCATAATTACTTCCCAATACTGTCGGTCCACCTGCCTGGAGGAAATCAATATAACGGTTCCCATCCACATCCCACAAATAAGCGCCATCCGCCCTATCAATGGCTATAGGAAAAGGATAATTGAATGCAAGGTTATGCTGAACCCCTCCCGGAATAAACTGGCTTGCCTCAGCGGTCATTTCCCTTGATCTTGAACATTTTTGATCAAAATACTTTAAAAACTCATCCATCTTTTCCCGTTGAATTGTCCGGGGAGGGGATGACATTAGATCTTTAAATTTTCTGTAAATCTCTGGTGTGTCTGGCCATTCACTGATTGCGTAGTCTTCTTTGATCATGTGTTTCCTCTGGATAAATGAATGAAAAATTGTTTATTCTTTTATAATTACAGCAACAGTTCGTTCAATTCTTTTTTGATCTGTGCGTAATTTATTGAAAGCAATCTCTCTAACTATAGAAGGGATCGTATAAGCTTTTTCCCCAGAACAAAGAGTCAATAAATACGAGATGGAACATTTCTCGAGGATATCAACATTATTTATCGCGTTCTCGATCGAACCACCAAAACATAGGGCACCATGGTTTCCTAAAATATAGGCATTATGGTGATTCCTGACATGGCGAACAATTGTATTAATCAACATTTTTGTACCTGAAGGGGCATAAGGGATGATTTCCACTGATCGTCCCAGGAACCTGACCTGTTCATCAAACATTGGGGGAATGGGTTTTTTCATGATCGCCAATGCGCTGGCAAAAGGCTGATGTGTATGAATTATTGCCTGAACATCGGGCCGAACTTGATAGATGCCTGCATGAAATCCACTTTCAACAGAAGGGTCTAATTTACCTTCTAACTTATTTAACTGAAGATCAAGAATACAAATATCATCAGCAGTCATTTTCATGTAATCAAAATTTGTTGGTGTAATTGCAAGAGCTTCCTGACCTGGAATCCTGATCGATAGATTCCCTCCGGTCGATTCCAGATACCCCTTTTTAACCAATAATTGCGCAGATTCGACTATCTTACTCTTGGCATTTATGAAGTTACTCATCCAATTACCTCGTATAGATAAAGAAGACCTGTCCTCTTCAGATTGTACACTGATTTAATTTATTACATTAATAATTGGGGTTATCACATCCATATTGTAAATGAATTCCAGTTTTTTATTCATAGTACTCATTACCCTGCTTGTGTTAAAATCATTCCATGGATATTAAAGTCGTTGCCACCAATCGAAAAGCAAGACATGAATTCTTCTTATTGGAAGAATTAGAAGCAGGTATTTCATTGAAAGGCAGTGAAATCAAATCCATCCGTGCCGGGCAGGTAAGCCTGGCAGAAGCTTACATCCGTGTTGATGGGAAAAATGCATGGTTGATCGATGCTCATATAGCTCCTTATGAACAAGCGAACAGGAACAACCATGACCCAAAAAGACAACGTCGCCTATTGTTACATAAAAAAGAAATAAGGAAATTGTGGGATGCAGTCCGTCTAAAAGGGGTTACCATTGTTCCAACACGCATCTACCTCAAGAAGGGAATCGCAAAGGTGGAGATCGCTATAGCAAAAGGTAAAAAACTTTACGATAAAAGAAGAGTGATCGCACTTCGGGAAACCGAACGCGAAATTGAACGACAAATCAATAAAAGAGAATGAGCATGGGACCTTCAACCATTGGAAGTCTGAACCTCCTTGAAGATAACAAGAAATTGTCAATTTATTCCCGTGTTATTCCTCAAGAATTACTGGATAGATTCGAAATACCTGCCTCATTTAAAGACAAGCATGGCAGATCGTTGTTGGATTTCAAGTTTTCGCCGGGGAAAACCGACGTGGAAATCAAACTCTTCCATCAATTTGGTTTCCCAGATCCGATACTCTATGGTCATCTGACAGATACAATTTCGGGGCAGATCCATATTCTGCTTTACATTCTCAATGATCCAGATGCACAAAGATTTGATGTTGACCGCATGCCGAATGGAAGCCCTACTCGATTCGGGATACATCAACGGAATATCGAAGCAGAGATCTCTGCAATGGAAGCAGGGCTTGCGCCAGGGCAAATTCGAACTGGACTACGGTTACTGCCTTCTGCCATCAAACAATTTGAAAAATTTGTTGAAAGCCTTGGGCATCAAGTGTATTTCGTCGAACCTCTTTACTACCATAATGCCGTTCTTTTCGAACGGTATGGATTTGCTTACCAAAAAGGAAGACAAAGGATGGAAAGGATCGAAAAAGGATTCCTTGATAAGGGTGAATTATTCCTGAAGATGGATAACACTACGCCATTCCGAAAGCCTGAAGGGACTAAAAGCATCCGGATGCGATCCTGGGCAATTCATGATGGAATTCTTGGTGAAGCTTACACGGATGTCACCATGTACAAAAATATCGGAAAAATGTCCGGTGTAGTGACCTGCCTTGATTGTAGTTGGTGATCAAAATCCACCAGCTGTCCGAGAACGATTTATTTCAATAAAAACACCTGCCAGTAAAGGATCAAAGTAGATTCCACTCATTCTCTTGACCTCCTCTAGTGCTTCCTCCTTCGTCATTCCGACATGATAGGGGCGATTTGTAGTCATGGCGTCATAGGCATCAGCGATCGCCAACAACCTTCCTTCGATCGGAATATCCTCACCAGCCAACCCATTCGGATAACCACTACCGTTCCACCACTCGTGATGTGAAATAACGTAAGGGATGACTGCCCTGAGATGATCAACACCCTCCAGCATTTTCGCGCCTGTAATTGGGTGACGACGCATGATGTCCCATTCAGTTTCATTAAGTGGACCAGTCTTTTTTAAAATCCTTACTGGAATATTGATTTTCCCAATGTCGTGAAGAAGAGCGCCTAATTCCAGAATACCCAGGGTTTCCTGGTTCCAATTCAATTCAGATGCCAGATTCAATGCGAAGCTGCATACTCTTTCTGCGTGTCCTGCTGTGTATGGATCGCGTGATTCGATAACATTCGCCAGCATTATTATGGTTTGCAGATGAGCTTTCCTGGTATCAAATAAGGCTACAACTTTCCTTCTTTCAATCCTGGTTCGGACAGCTTGTAATAATTCATTTGCGTCAAATGGCTTTATCAAGTAATCATCAACACCCAGTTCCCTAGCTTGGTTCAACTCAAATCGTTCAGATTTATTTGTCAGGAAAAGGAAAGGAACCGAAATACCCGTTGAAATGGATCTTATTTTTTTTAGGAGTTCAAACCCATCCATCTTCGGCATCATTAAATCCGAAACCACCAGATCAGGCTCAATAGTTACAAACAGATCATATGCCAGGTTTGCCTGCCTGGAAGGAAATACCTGATACCCATCGTCAACCAGGATCTCGTTTATGCGATCCAAAAGGAATGGATCGTTTTCAACCAAAAGGATTTTTTCCAATTCTAATAACCTCTATCCAATTGTAATTCCTTAATTGCTGAGCTTGATAATGATTTTCCGGATCTTTGTTTTTTTTTTGCCACAGTAGAAATCAACTTCCACCCTTATTATTAATGTTATTTTTTCAATTTATTGACTGGTGATTTGAGCAGCTGCAATCATCGCCTGACCAATTGCCAATCCGCCATCATTTGAGGGAACCACCTTATGGATAAACACCTGAAAACCGTTATTTTCCAATTTTTCCAATGTCGATCGTAACAAGGTTATATTCTGCCAAACACCTCCAGACAACGTTACTTGATCAATACCTCTCTCTTTTCGGACAATGGTACATATCTTTGCAGTCATATCTGCCACACCATTATGAAATTTCGCCGATATATTTGGCAGCGGCAATCCGATTTTTATATCTTCGGTCAATTGATGAAATAATGGTGAAGGATCGATTTCTTTTCCGATTATTGAAAATTCATACATTCCCATTTCGGTGGTATCTGCCAATGCCTCAAATTCGATTGCTGCCTGGGCTTCATAATTGACATCATGTCTGACACCTGCCAACGCAGAAACTGCATCGAACAATCTACCCATGCTGGATGTTTTTGGTGAATTTAATCCTGTCTTCAATTGCGTTTTGAAATTCTTCAATAAACCGGGTTGCGCCATGATCCATTTTACCGCCGGTAAATATTCATCCCATTCAACACCTGCAGCATCCAACCAGGCAAGGGCAATCCGCCAGGGTTGTCTGACAGCCAGGTCTCCACCTGGTAATGGAATTGTTTTTAGATGTGCAATACGATCAAAGGATAACAAGTCAGCCAACAAGATCTCCCCTCCCCAGATGGTGCCATCTTCCCCATAACCAGTTCCGTCATATGCGACACCAATCACAGGTTTTTCGGAAGGAAGTCTATTCTCCACCATGCATGAAGCGATATGGGCATGATGGTGCTGGACTCCAATACCGGGGATAGCTTCCCTTTCTACCCTATCCAGTGCATAACGAGAAGCCAGATAATCAGGGTGCTTATCGTACGCAATCGCCTCAATCTTAATTCGAAATAATTTTTCAAAGTGTGTAATCCCATGTCTGAAAGATTCAAGTGTTTCCAGGTTTTCCATGTCTCCAATATGCTGACTAAGAAATGCATAATTTCCCCTGGTAATACAGAATGTATTTTTTAGTTCAGCACCACAAGCCAATATTACAGGAGGCGTTCCTGAGAGATATACCGGGAAGGGTGCATATCCTCTTGATCGACGGATGGGGAAGATATTATTTTTATATACCCTGACAACGGAATCGTCACAACGAACATGGATATCTCTATCATGCATCAGAAAAGCATCTGCCAGATCCACTAGACGATCCCTGGCCGTTTCGTTGGTTGTTACGATCGGTTCTTCGGAGAGGTTGGCACTGGTCATAACCAATGCATCAAATTCCCTGGTATCAAATAAAAGATAATGCAAAGGAGTGTAAGGCAACATCACGCCAAGATAATCCTGACCTGGTGCATTTTCCAATGCAATATCCGTACCTGGTTTACGTCTCAATAACACAATTGGACGGGATGGGGACTCTAACAATTTTCTTTCTTCATCATTCAGATCGCAATACTTTTCAATCGTTTCAGTATTTGCCATCATCAAAGCGAATGGTTTATCTACGCGAAGCTTTCTCGACCGGAGTTCTATAACTGCTGCCTGGTTGGTAGCATCGCAGGCAAGATGAAACCCTCCCAACCCTTTTACCGCAACAATTTTTCCTTCCTTCAGCAATCCCTGGGTTTTTTCAATCGGGTTTGTTGGGTCTACTCCACCATTGGAACCCATCTTGAATTCCAACCACACCTGTGGTCCACAAACCGGACAAGCAATTGGTTGTGCATGAAATCGCCTGTCCAAAGGATCGGCATATTCACGAGCACAATCCACACACATTTCAAAAGGTGCCATTGTTGTTTTGGGACGGTCATAAGGAATGTCCTTTATGATCGTAAAGCGTGGACCGCAATTGGTGCAATTGATGAACGGATACTTGTAACGTCGATCGGATGGATCGAACATTTCCCGCAGGCAATCAGGGCAAATGCTGACATCAGGGGATATCGGTTGAAATGCATCCTGTACTGTTTCTGAATGTTCAATCTGGAAATGAGAATATCCATTAGGCAATTTCCATTGAATTTTTACCTCATCGATATAAGCCAAAGGAGGAGCTTCTGTATCGAGGGATTGAATGAACGACTCCAGCTTATTCTTTGGACCATCCAATTCAATATCAACACCTGAGGATGTGTTCCGAACCCAACCTGTCAATTCATACTTATGTGCCAACCCAAAAATAAACGGCCTAAAACCAACCCCCTGAACTATCCCATTCACATGAATACCAACACCAGATAAATCTTCCAAGTGATCCTATACCTTGATCTGTTTGATCATATGCGATCAAAGCAATGTCATGGCACAACCATCCGCTCTTGGATCGCTTCCTGCTGTCAAAACAGCGCTGTTAGAATCCCTGAGAATGATCTGTCCCCGTCCGAATAATGCCCTATCGAAACCGTGGACAACATTTATTACATGTCCCATGTTCTGCAGACCTGAAATTGTCTCCTGTGGTAATCCTTGTTCAAGGGCAACTTTTCCAGCAAAAGTACCATCTTCGATACAAAACCGGGGGAGGTCAAGGCTAGACTGCGGATCCATTTGGTCGCAGGCAAGATTGAGAAAAACCTGCAAATGGCCTTGTGGCTGCATGAACCCTCCCATCACCCCCATTACTCCAAATAAGCTATTATCGTGCTCCCTGGTTGCCATGGCTGGGATAATCGTATGATATGGTCTTTTAAGGGGTTCCAATGCGTTGGGATGTAAACTGTTCAGGCTGAAATTGTGTCCACGATTCTGGAGTGTAAATCCCCATCCTGAGGGGACAATCCCGGTACCAAATCCCATGTAATTGCTATTGATGAACGAACAAGCATTTCCTTCACCATCCACGATACAGAAATAAACCGTATCAGACGATGCAACTGGAACGCCATGTACTTGATCGAGTGTTGCCCTTTCGGGATTGATCAATTTTGCCCTTTGACGGGCATAATCCCTGGATAATAATTCCTCCAGGGGTATTTGTGAATAAGCAGGGTCAGCCACATACCAGCGGGTATCTGCAAAAGAAAGACGCATCGCCTCGATTTCAAGATGCATCCGTTCTGTGGATAATGGTTCAAACGCCTCCAGATCAAAATCATTGAGGAAATTCAACGCCAGCAAAGCTGCCAAGCCCTGTCCATTGGGAGGACATTCCCAGAAACGAATTCCACGAAAGGCTGTTGAGATGGGTTCGTCCCAAGTACTTCGGTGATCCTGGAGATCCTCCAAAGCCAGACAACCACCTGCTTTTTGAATTATATGAACAATAGCTTCACCGATCTCTCCACTGTAAAACGAAGACCTCCCTTTTTCAGTAATCGTTCGAAATGTTCGAGCAAGACCGGGATTCTTAAAAACCTCTCCAGCGTTTGGACCTCGCCCATTAATGGTCAATTCCTTTCCGTTCAGTGCACTGGATAGCTGCCGTTCTGCTCCTTTTTGCCAAAAATAAGATGTTATTGGAGCAACTGGAAAACCAGATTCCGCAAGGATAATTGCAGGTTGGAGAACCTGTCCCATGGTCAGTTTTCCAAACCTCTCCTGGAGATCAAACCAACCTGCGCATGCCCCTGGAACAGTAATGGTATACGGATGGTAAGGTGGTAAATCCGTTATCCCTTCTTTTTTCAAGCGTTCGATGTTCAACATCCGGGGAGCCCTACCTGAACCATTTAATGCACTTATCTTTCCATTGCTGGCATCAAAGTACAATGCAAAGCAATCTCCACCAATTCCAGTCGAAGTCGGTTCTGTCACGTTTAAGGATGCCGCGACTGCCACGGCTGCATCAGCAGCAGTACCTCCTGAACCGAGAATTTCCAATCCAGCTGCAGTTGCAAGGGGTTGTGAAGTTGCCACCATGCCACCCTTCCCCATAACTGGTGAACGTCTCGATTTGAAATCCAAACCTTTACCCAGATCATTCACTCTTGAGCTGCTCCTTTTCGTTTGCTATATTTTGCTCCCTTGATACCAATACTTTATCAACCCGGTTTCCATCCATGTCCATGATCTCAAATTTCAAGCTATTCCATTCATACTCTTCTGCTGGTCTTGGAATTCGACCCATCAAAATCAAAATGAAACCAGCCAGAGTTTCATATTCCTTCTCACTTGGGAGGATTCCTAAATCAAATAATGTTTTAAAATCTTCAATCGGAAGCATTCCATCAAGAAGCCAGGATCCATCAGGTCTCTGAACAGCCTGGGGACTGTCATTGGCAAATTCACCGATGATCTCTGAAACAATATCCACGATCGTCACCAGCCCCTGTACCACTCCGAATTCATCGATGATAAAGATCACCTCGGATTCACCTTTCCTGAACATTGCCAATGCATGCGAAGCATAGGCGGATTCAGGTAGGAAAAAAGCGGGCTGCAGCAATTCTTTGATCCGTTGACCTTTCCTCACCATTTCCGCAAGGAGTACATCCTTGGCTTTTACAACGCCCAAAATATGATCCAATTCTCCCTTACATACAGGCAAACGGGAATATGGGCTTTCTGCAATCTTCGTTACCACGATATCGGGTTGATCGTTCACATCCAGCCAAGTGATTTCACTGCGGGGAGTCATCAATGACGATAACCTGCGGTCATTCAAAGAAAAAATACCCTGGACCATATCCTGTTCCACTTCTTCAAAGATGCCAGCCTGGGTACCCTGATCGAGCAAGACCTGGATCTCCTCTTCGGTCACCAAAGGACCTTTTGAATCCTCAACACCTAACAACTTTAAGACAAAATTTGTGGAGGCACTTAAAAATCTAACAATCGGCGTCATTATCCCGGAAATGAGTGCCATCGGTCCTGCCATAAGAGAGGCAATCTTTTCAGGTTGCTGAATTGCGAGCCTTTTTGGCACCAACTCCCCAAAAATTATGGATAGAAATGTAATTGATCCAATAACTATAAAGAGTCCGATGGAGTCAGAATATGGTTTCAACTGCGGCACCTTTGAGAACCATCCGGAAACAACAAAGGCCAGAGTTGCCCCACCGATCGCACCAGTCATCACATCAATCAGAGTGATTCCCACCTGGATAGTTGATAAGAACTTGTTCGGATTTTCTGCCAACTTGATTGCAGCCAAGGCTTTCTTATTACCTTCTTTGGCAAGGTTATGCAGACGTGCAAGACGTACTGCAAGCAAAGCAGTTTCTGTCATGGCAAGGATGCCATTTAATACCAGCAACACAACGATGATGATCAGATCTCTTGTAAATTCGGTCATCTTTGGAAGTCTTTATGTAAAGATATCATTATCATTTAACAACAGTTATTCCTTCCCCAGGAATAACTTTCCCTATCTGCCAGACATCTGCTTTTAATTCCTTCGCCCTGGCTTGAAACGCCAAAGAAGCAGCTTCCGGAACTCCCAGAAGTAATCCACCGCTTGTCTGAGGGTCAAACAATAACATGCGCTCTTCTTCAGAAATCGTTCCCTTGAATTCAACCTGGGGACCAAAAAACTGAAGGTTATCACTGGCACCGCCGGGAAATGTGCCCATGAAAGCATATTTCCTGGCACAGGAAACAAAAGGTATCTTTGAGAGAGACATCTGTAATGCTACATGAGAAGCCTGTGCCATCTCCAAACCATGTCCGAGGAGGCTAAACCCGGTCACATCCGTCCCAGCTTTCAGCTTGAATTCAAGAGCCAAACCGGCAGCTGTGTTATTGAGACGTTTCATCCATGTTACAACTTCAGCCACATCGCCCGGATCAGCCTTCTCTTGTTTAAGTGCAGTCGTTGTCACACCAAATCCGATTGGTTTGGTGAGGAATAAAAGATCTCCAACCTGCAATCCAGCCTTGGTTAATTTTTTATCAGGATGAACAAAACCAACCACCACCAAACCATACTTGGGTTCGTTATCCTGGATGGTATGACCACCAGCCAGAACGACCCCTGCCTCCAGTGCTTTCTCCGCCCCTCCACGAATTATTTCGCCATTTATTTCTGGAGGAAGAAAAGTGGGCAAAGCTGCAATATTCAATGCCAGAAAAGGTGTTCCACCCATTGCATAGATATCTGACAAAGCATTGGCTGCTGCGATTTGACCATAATCATAGGGGTCATCCACGACTGGTGTGAAAAAATCCGTGGTGATAACCAGAGCTCGATCAGCATCCAAGCGCCAAACAGCAGCATCATCCGGGGCATCCAATCCAACCAAAAGATCTGGATAATCCTGAGATTTGAACAAGTCTTGAACTGGGCGCAGAACCTGCGCCAGCGCATCAGCGCTTAACTTGGATGCTCAACCTGCACAATTTGACATGCTCGTCAAACGGATCATTTTTCCTGCCGGTTTTTTTTCATTCATCCAATTTTTATTTTCCTTATTTATGATCTGGTGATGAAAATATTATTGTGGTGTTGTCAAGTTGTCTGTCTCAGGTAATGTGAACAGGTATGGTGAATTACTTGGAACCACCATTACCCGTATGGCTGGAGATAATTTGGAAATATATTGGTAGGTAAGCATATCAGGATTGTCCTGTATCACTTTGGCAATGTACTCAAGAGCTTTGCTTTCAGCTTCTGCTTCGATCAATCTGGCTTCTGCGGCACCCTTGGCTTCAATAACCACAGAATCCGCCTTGCCCTGAGCGACCTGCCTGGCTTGTTCTGCTTCCTGCTTCCTTTGTTCAACAACAAATTCAGCCTGTAATGCAGTCTGTTCAGCGATCTGTTTCTGTTCCACAGCCGCGGCATATTCATCACTGAAATGAATGTTACGAAGAACAAAGTCCACCATAAGAAGATCGTTCTCGGCAAATTTTGTAGTTAATTCTTGTGTAATCTTAGCTACCAATTCGAGCCGTTTTGAACTGACGATCTCTTCCACTCCATATTGGGAAGCCATGTCACGAATGATCCCCCTAGCCAAAGGACGGACAACTTCATTCTGGTAACGATCCTGCCAGGCGATATGAAGATTAACGATCTTGGTAGGGTCGACTGCGTAAATTACAGATGCATCAATAATAACTTCCTGCCCATCCTTTGTTCTTGCCAGGATTGAATCGTCACCAAAAACATCACCTTCAGCAGCTGCAATCGACATCGTGTAAGTTTGCCGGGAAATTTTGTAGACACGGACATTCTCAACAAAAGGAATAACCCATCTTAATCCGGGTTGCAATTCAACTTCGCGATAGCCTTTTTCCTGCACTGCAGAAATTACCACACCGCGCTCATCAGGCTGGATAAAAACCAAACCAGCGCTAACGGTGGTCAGAACCAAGGCGAACACCAGGGTTGCGATAATGATCGAGACAGCCCCTTTCAATGGGCGACCCCTGGATCCACGAACAATTGCCAATGCAATGATCCCAATAAGAAAAGCCCAGGATAATGTTGCCAAACCTTGTAGTGCCAGTGCTATATTCATTTTTCCTCCAATTTACCAGGTTTAATAACAAAAAGGGGTCGACAAGGTTCTTCCCGTCAGAACCCCCATTAATTGATCGGATAAGTAATTATCCAGCAAGAATGATTATACCTTCTAACATTCAGGAACTCTTGGTGCGGTACTCAAGTAATGCTTTCACAATTCGTTCAGCAGCATGTCCATCGCCGAATGGGTTACTGGCTTTTGCCATTTGTGAATATAAAAGAGGGTCATCCAAAAGTTTGTTCGTTTCCCCTACGATA
The DNA here is from genome assembly GCA_035283125.1 of Anaerolineales bacterium. Taxonomy (GTDB): domain Bacteria; phylum Chloroflexota; class Anaerolineae; order Anaerolineales; family Villigracilaceae; genus UBA12087. The sequence goes on along the minus strand of DATEUN010000021.1, from coordinate 13,357 downwards.
CGATCCGTATCTGTGCCAACCAGTTTCAATGTTCCTGACTCCACCCCCTCGGGTCTTTCAGTTACCTCTCTCAATACCAAAACAGGTATCCCAAATGCAGGTGCTTCTTCCTGGATGCCTCCAGAATCTGTTAAGACCAGCGCAGCTTGTTTTAATAAATGGACCATGGGCAGGTAATCGAGTGGAGGTAGAAGCGTGATGTGCTGCGTCTCTCCCAACATGCGATACACAGGTTCCTGAACATTTGGATTCAGGTGAACAGGATAAACGATCTCCACATCTCCCCTCGCTGCGATTTGAATCAATGCTTTAATAATATCCTGGAGGGGTTTACCGAAATTCTCCCTGCGGTGCGCAGTTACCAGGATCAATCTTTTTCCGGTATTCAGGAAAAGATCATTAACAAGTTCTTTTACTTGAGAAGGCGCAGGTTGTTCAGCTACGACTTGCAGCGCATCGATAACAGGGTTGCCAGTCACTTTGATCGAATCCTCAGAAACACCTTCCCTTAACAAATTCCTTCTTGTCCATTCTGTTGGAGCGAAATGGAGGTCAGCAATAACACCGGCAATGCGACGGTTGATCTCTTCTGGATATGGTTGCCATTTATCGAAGGTTCTTAAACCTGCTTCAACATGTCCCACCTTAATGCGGCGATAATATGCCAACATGGATGCAACGGCGACGGTTGTCGTATCTCCCTGGACTAAAACCCATTCTGGTTTTATAGATTTGAGGACAGGATCCAACTGGGTAAAAATTGCGGCGCTTAAATCAGCCAGGGTCTGATCAGGACGCATCAGATCGAGATCAATATCAGGTTTAATCCTGAAAAGATTTAATACCTGGTCAAGCATTTCCCTGTGCTGTGCAGTTACACAGACATAAGAATCAACACCAGGAGATCTCTTCAATTCCCTGATCACAGGTGCCATTTTCACTGCTTCCGGTCTTGTGCCGAAAATCGACAGAACACGAATAGTCATTATTTAATTTCTTTATTCACACCCAACTTACTTATATTAAAGCCCATCTCCTGCCATTCCAATCCCTGCCAACCATTGACAGTATCTATCAATACCCGGCATGCTGTCAATCCTGCCAGTTTTTGAGGCGTGATCTCTCGTAATTCCTTGTGGTTTACCAATAAAATAATCATGTCCACATTTTCCAATACTGCTGAAAGATCATCCAAAATGTGAATTCCTTTGAAATCGGCGCCAGGTTTGTTAGGTTCATAGCACTTGACTTGCGCGCCAGCGTCTTGCAGGAGATGAACAACCTCTATGGCAGGACTTTCCCGAAGATCATCAACATCTGGTTTAAATGCAAGTCCCAGGGCTGCAATCTTTTTTCCCTTGATGTCTCCCAAAGTTCTTTTAACCAGATCGACGACGAAATATGGTTGGTGATCATTTACCATCCTGGCATTAATGATCAGTTGAGCCAGATCCGGAGCGCCCTCCACCAAAAACCATGGATCCACACTGATACAATGCCCTCCAACTCCCGGACCGGGATTGAGGATATTTACCCGTGGGTGCTTGTTTGCAATGGAAATTGCCTCCCAAATATCGACACCGAAACGATCTGTTAAACGGGAGAATTCATTGGCGATGGCGATATTGACATCCCGGAATGTATTTTCCATCAACTTGACCATTTCAGCTGTTGTGGCATCTGTCAGGATGATCTCTCCTTTAACAAAAATTGAATATAAATCACGACCTGCTTTGGAAGCTTGCGGTGTTGTTCCTCCAATAACTCTTGGATTCTCAATCAATTCCTGTAAAATCCGTCCAGGGAGAACACGTTCGGGAGAATAGGCTAAATGAAAATCTGATCCTGCCTTCAAGCCTGATCTCTCCAAGATGGGAGTCACCAAGTCAAGCGTTGTTTTAGGAGGAGAGGTTGATTCAAGAATTACCAGGTTTCCTTTTCTTAAGAACGGGATGATCATCTCAGCTGCTGATGTTACCGCCCCCATATCAGCCAGTTTATATTCCTTGTCTTTGTAAATTCCTAATTTGTCCTGACTGAATGGTGTCGGAACTGCGATAATGAAGGCATCTGCCAACTCTGGCTTTTCTGCCACTTTAAGTTTTCCCGATCGTAATGCTTCTTCCACCACAGTTCGAAGACCCGGTTCCGAGATATGCAGACCCCCATTTCGGAGGGTGTCGATTACCTTCTTATTCACATCAACACCCAATACTTCGAGTCCATGGGTTGCAAAGGTGCTGGCAGTCGGGAGACCGATGTATCCAAGGCCTAAAACACACACACTATTAAATTTCAACACTGCCTCCGAGGGTGAATTCCAATCATGTTTTCCCTGTTTTTTTTTACCTGGTGTTCTTCTTTCCCATCTCATATTATGCGCTTTATATTCCAATTGGATGTATTCTAACCTGATTTTCCAATTTTTCATCTAATTAGAACCAGTACCTTTTATTCTGGCTAATAAATATTCTCCTCGTAAAGACAATGATATTTGACATTGGAACTATTCGCATCCATACTCGTATATCAATTGAAATCAATTATTGAAGATTGGTTGTTGTATAATAAGTGTGGATGATCTGAAAGGAGTCCTTGATGGATTTTACTCTTAGTGCAAATATTGCTTATGTATTGCTTGTTTTGGGTTCCATTCTAACCATGCTTGCAATCGTTACTCCCGGAACAGGACTCCTTGAAATTGGAGCCCTGTTTTCTTTTGCCCTGGCTGGATTTGCTGCGTTCGACCTGGGATTTAATATCTGGGCATTAGTTCTACTGGTATTAATGCTGGTACCTTTTCTTTACGCTACCAGAAAACCAAATAGGGAAATATACCTGGGTGTCAGCATACTCTTCATGATCATTGGGTCAATTTACCTTTATCCAACCCAGGGATTGCGTCCTGCTGTAAACCCGATCCTGGCAATACTCGTTTCCCTGATAAGTGGATCATTCGTCTGGTTGGTTGTTCAAAAAACCATCAATGCCATGCACAATAAACCTGATCATGATCTTGGCAGCCTGCTAGGGCAGACGGGTGAGAGCAAAACAGTAATTTTCCACAATGGTTCTGTCCAGGTTGATGGCGAACTTTGGTCCGCAAGAAGTATTGAGAGGATTCCACAAGGCAAGAAGATACGGGTTGTGGAAAGGGACGGATTTACGCTTTTGGTTGAGTTAGAAGATAATTAAGAATGTATTATTCACATAAATAAGGAGAAAAGATGTCCAGTTACACTACTTCATTACTCTGTATTGTTGGTTTCGTGGTGGTTGTTGTCCTTGCTTTCCTTGCCAATGCCATTCGAATCATTCCAGAATACCAAAGATTAGTTGTTTTTAGACTTGGTCGATGCATAGGCGAGAAAGGTCCCGGTTTGGTGATCCTTATTCCATTCGTTGATCGAGCAGTCAAGGTGGATCTACGGGAAGCAGTAAGGGAAATTCCCCATCAGACTTCAATCACGAAGGATAATGCCCCTATCTCGATCGATTTCTTGTGGTATTACAAGGTTCTCAGCCCAACAGATTCTGTGATCCAGGTCGGGAATTTTGAAGTAGCAGCCCAGGGTATGGCAACCACAACACTGCGATCTGTTATTGGTGGAATTCCTCTTGATGATGTCCTTTCTGAAAGAGAACACATTAATACGATGCTGCGGACAAGGTTGGACGAAGTAACAGAACGCTGGGGAGTCAAAGTAACAAATGTTGAAATCAGAGAGATCATCCCCCCTCGAGAAGTCCAGGATGCAATGAATCGTCAAATGTCTGCTGAAAGGATCCGGCGAGCAGTGGTGACTGAATCCACTGGAACCAGGGAAGCAGCCATCAATGTAGCCCAAGGTGAAAAACAATCCGCCATTCTAAGGGCAGAAGGTCAAAAACAAGGTGCCATTCTTGAAGCAGAGGGGCTTCGCCAATCGCAGGAACTCAAGGCAGAAGGTTTTGCCAAAGCATTGGAAAAAATCTTCGAATCTGCCAAAGCCATCGATCAGAAGACTATGACTCTCCAATATTTTGAAACACTCAAATCGATGGGAGCATCTCCTTCCACAAAATTCATCTTCCCGATGGAATTCACAAGCATGATCGAGGAATTCATAAAAGGGAAGAAGTAATTCCCTGGTTAATAGATTTGTATTAAAATAAGACCTCCCGCGAAGTCACAGCGGGAGGTCGGTTATTAATGTAATGAGTCATTCCATTAGAAAAGCTACCATTTTGGATCTCCTGAAACTCCAGAAATTGGAGAAACTGTGCTTTAAGACTGATTCCTGGCCTTTTTTTGACTTGATTGCTGTGCTAACATTCCCTGAAGTTATCCGGCTAAAAGCATTGATTGGCAACCAAATGGTCGGATTTATCGCAGGAGATATTCGAAATTCTGACAAAATCGCATGGATCGCAACCCTGGCAGTTGATCCCATGTATCAGAACCAGGGGATTGGTGCTCAATTACTACGAGAATGTGAATTAAAGCTATCAACAACTCGAATACGATTATGTTTACGTCCTGACAACATGCCTGCATTAAGGTTATATACTCATGCAGGCTACACCGTCATAGATCATTGGAAAGAGTATTATAACGATAAAGGTGATGCGCTTGTGATGGAAAAAAGGAGCGTTTAGATAATCGGCTATAATAATGGGATGACTTTGAAGAACTCACCGGAACCCATTTGGATCTCCACGAATAAAAATCTAATATTAATGATCGACGAGCTGATCAAACATAAGCAACTCGCTGTCGATACTGAATCAAACAGTCTGTATGCATTTCAAGAACAAGTCTGTTTGCTGCAAGTGTCAATCCCAGGTTCTGATTACCTTGTCGATCCACTGGAATTAAAAGATCTATCTCCTCTTGCAGGTATATTTTCCAACGAAAAAATCGAAAAAACATTTCATGCTGCTGAATATGACCTGTTGTGTTTGAAACGGGATTTTGACTTCGATGTTCATAATATATTCGACACGATGCAGGCAGCCAGGATCCTTGGGTATCGCGCGGTTGGATTAAACAACCTTCTATTGGAGAAGTTCAATATTACTGTTGATAAACGCTACCAGAAAGCGGACTGGGCGAAACGCCCTCTGCCACCGGAGCAACTCAACTATGCCCGGATGGATACCCATTTCCTTCTGGAGCTTAGGGATGGTCTTCATTCTGAGCTCATGAATAAAAATCTATGGGACCTGGCAAAAGAGGAATTTCAACGAATCAGTATTTGCGGTGAAAATCATATTGAATCATCCACCCCTACCTGGCAACGGATCAATGGGGCTAACAAACTTTCCCCAACCCAAATCCCCGTTTTGAAGGAATTGATAGAGTGGCGTGTTCTCCAGGCTGAACAAATGGATCGCCCAGTATTTAAAGTTATCAGCAACAAATTGCTCATTAATCTTACAGAAAAGAAACCCAGGCGCATTGCTGATCTCCAATCCGCCGGTTTGTCTGTTCGCCAGGTCCAAATGTTTGGAGACGAGATCATTGCAGCCATAAAGAAAGGGATCCGGTCAGAACCAATCAAACCAGCCAGGCATCCCAAACCAGATAATGCCTTTCTGCACAGACTTGAATTACTTCGTAATTGGCGAAGACAAACAGGAATAAAACTGGGATTTGAATCTGATGTCGTTCTTCCTCGTCCTTTTTTGGAAATCATCGCTGAAAAGAACCCAGAGGATATGCAGGCATTATCGGAATTAATGCCTGATTCTCCATGGCGATTGCAACATTATGGTCAGGAAATTCTTAACTGTCTCAAGGGTTAATCCAAACCTCCCTTTTTCATTATTAAATTAAAGGAGAAACCTTGAAAATTCACTTTCACGGGGCTGCTCAAACAGTCACCGGATCACAATATTTGCTTGAAATAAATGGATCCAAAGTTCTTTTAGAATGTGGATTATTCCAGGGACGCCGTTCTGAAACCTATGAAAAGAATCTACATTTCGAGTACGATCCTTCCAGCCTGGATGCGGTCCTCCTTTCTCATGCACATATTGACCACAGCGGTAATCTTCCCAATCTTGTAAAGTCGGGTTACAAGGGTCCGATTTACGCTACACCACCAACGGCTGAATTGGCCAGAACCATGCTATTGGATTCTGGTCATATACAGGAATCTGACATTATTTTTGTGAATAAATACCGATCACGCAGAGGTGAACCTCCCCTGGAACCACTTTATACAATGCAGGATGCGGTCCGTGTTGGTGGCATGTTCTCCGAAGTTGATTACAATAAAACCTTCTTGCCGATTGAAAATGTATCGGTTAAACTAGTGGATGCGGGGCACATTCTAGGTTCAGCAGCCATCGTACTTGATATAACAGAAAGAAACCGTACTTTCAGATTGTGGTTCTCAGGGGATATTGGTCGTTTGGACCTGCCTCTATTGCGTGACCCAGTCCTTCCTTCAGAAACAGACTACCTGATCATGGAGTGTACCTACGGCGATAAACCTCATGATGATCCCCAGGAAGCTTATGATGAATTGAAAGAAGCCATCGTCAGAACAGTTGATCGAAGAGGTAAAGTGATCATCCCCGCCTTTTCTGTTGGTAGAACACAAGAACTGGTTTACTTGATCAACACCATGGTCCAGACAGACCAGATACCCTCACTTCCTGTTTATGTTGATAGCCCACTGGCAGTAAATGCTTCTGATATTTTCAGGAGGTTCCCTGGATATTTCGACAGTGAAACAAAAGAATTTACGGAAACATTTCAACATCCTGCGCTTAATTTTGAAAAGTTAACATACACACGTTCAGTAGATGAATCGAAGGCAATAAATAATCATAAAGGATCGGCGATCATCATCTCAGCTTCTGGAATGGCAGAAACTGGACGGATTCTTCACCATTTACGCAATAATATTGAAAATCCAGCCAACATGATCCTGATCGTTTCCTGGCAAGCACCTTATACTCTGGGACGACGGTTGGCGGATCGAAATAAGGAAGTTAAGATTTTCGGAAGGTCTTATGAAGTTCGAGCTGAAGTCGTAACCATCGGTGGTCTTTCAGCTCATGCTGGTCAGAATATGCTGGTGGATTATGCATTAAATAGTAAAGAAACCTTGAAGGAAATTTTCCTTGTCCATGGGGAAAAGAAATCTGCAAATGCACTACAAAATCGCTTGCAGGAAATTGGAATTACAAATATTACTTACCCAACAATTCACCAGGTCGTGGAAATTTAAGCATCAATCTGCTATAATTGCCCCCGCCACCAGGAGAGGTGCCGGAGTGGTCGATCGGGGCGGTCTCGAAAACCGCTGTAGTCCTTGTGGCTACCGTGGGTTCGAATCCCACCCTCTCCGCTAATCCAATGGTGTTCCCTGGAAAGACCCATCATGTCAAGACCAATATAGAAGAAATTCACAAAAAGAGTGTGATCACTACTTCACCAACTCCTTTTCCTTGACGCATTCCCTGTTTCCCTTTAAGATAAGCCTGCAAAATAGAACATACATACGATACCAGCTGTAAAAATTAACATGGGATTTTTTCGATTCTTAATTAATCCTTGGAAATTTGGAGCCAACCATGGAACTTGGACTCGTCCGTAAAATTGATATTGATCACGAAATGCAACAATCCTACCTCGATTATGCCATGAGCGTGATCGTGGCACGAGCACTACCTGATGCCCGGGATGGATTAAAACCAGTGCAACGACGCATTCTTTATGCCATGTATGACATGGGTATGCGGCTTAACAGTGATTATAAAAAATCCGCCAGGATCGTTGGCGAAGTGCTGGGAAAATATCACCCACATGGGGATTCTGCAGTCTATGAAGCCATGGCTCGCATGGCCCAGGATTTTTCGATGAGAAGTTTACTTGTGGATGGACAGGGAAACTTTGGATCCATTGATGGGGATCCACCTGCAGCAATGCGTTATACAGAAGCAAGGCTAGCCCCACCAGCATTGGATATGCTGGTCGATATTTCCAAGAACACTGTAGATTTCATACCAAATTTTGATGATACGCTGCAAGAACCGACTGTCCTCCCATCCTCGGTTCCGAACCTGTTAGTGAACGGCGCGACTGGAATTGCAGTCGGTATGGCAACCAGCATTCCCCCACACAACCTTGGTGAGGTAGTCGACGCCCTGGTTTATATGCTGCAGCACTGGGAAAAAATGGATGATATAACCATTGACCAGTTGATGAATTTCATTCAAGGTCCTGACTTTCCAACAGGAGGCATCATTGTTGAAGAGAAAGGTCAGGAGAATATCGAAGCAGCTTACGGTTCAGGCAGAGGGAAGGTCTCCATCCAGGCTCGGGTACATACGGAAGAAATGGACAGGGGAAAACCTGGACTTATAGTAACAGAATTACCTTACATGACCAATAAATCGACGTTGATAGAGCGCATTGCCGACCTGGTACGCGATGGTCAACTCGAAGGTATCACCGATCTACGGGACGAATCTGATCGCCACGGAATGCGGATCGTGATCGAACTTACCAAGAACGTTGATGTTGATGCAGTTATTGCTGATCTTTTCCGACGCACACCTATGAGATCCACTTTCAGCATCATCATGCTCGCACTGGTTGATGGTGAACCGCGTACCTTGAACATCAAACAATCCCTGAAGGTATTCCTTGAGCACCGCCAGGAAATCATCCGGCGGCGAAGTGAATTTGAACTTGAAAAAGCCAGGCAGCGTGCCCATATCCTGGAAGGGTACCTTGTTGCCCTGAATAATTTGGATGAGATCATCCAATTGATCAAAAAATCTGCAGATGTTGAAACAGCTCGAGAGCGATTGATAAAACGTTATAACCTGACCACCATCCAGGCAGATGCCATTCTGGAGATGCAGCTAAGAAGATTGGCAGCCCTTGAGAGGAAGAAGATCGAAACCGAATACAAGGAAATTATCGCTGCAATCAAAGAGTTGGAAAAATTACTTCATTCTCCCCGGCAGATACGCCAGGTGGTTTCTGAAGAATTGTTGAAGGTAAAAGAATCGTATGGGGATAAACGGCGGACACAAATCATCAATTTACAGGCGAACAAGAGCGGCAAGGTCTCCCTGACATCAGATCTGCTGCTGCCTGAACAGGATGTCTGGGTAGGTGTTACTAATGAGGGAATGATCGCCCAGATTACAGATGAAAAACCTCCCAGACCAAGTGGGTGGGAGGCAGCGAAAATGCTTGTAAAGGCAAAAACATCTGATACCGTATACCTGGTGGCAGAAAATGGTATAACAGCTGCAGTTGCAGCCCATACCATTCCACAAGCTGACAAATTACCAGATGGGGAACTGTTTCACAGGGTGACCCCGCTTAAGGAAACTGATCGATTGAAAACCATGTTCACGCTACCTTCACAGCGAGATGTTCTTCCTGAGGACACATATATCGTCACCGTTTCCAAGAGTGGAATGGTAAAGAAAAGTCCAGTTGATTTCCTGCCAGGTCCTTCTTCACAATCTTTCGTTCTGTCTAGAGTGAATGATGGTGATTCCATTGTATGGGCTGGACTAACTGATGGGAAAAAAGAATTACTCCTGGCATCATCCAAGGGAATGGCTATCCGATTCAGCGAGGAGAATATCCGTCCCATGGGGCTGGCAGCAGCCGGCGTCAATGGAATGAAACTTGCAGTTGGAGATACCATCATCGGGGCTGAGGTCCTTCCACAAAAAGGGGAAATATTCCTGATAGCTACGGATGGGACTGCGAAACGCATTGAGGAAAGTGATTTTCCACAGCAGGGCAGAGCAGGAAAAGGTGTGAAAGCATGGGATCTGCCACCGATCACCTCATTGGTTGGATTAGCCATAGGGAAAGGGAACCAACTGGTCACATTGCATCTATTAAAGGCTGCACCAAAATCCAGCCGTATAGATGCTGCACCGATAAGGAAAAGGGCGTCCAAAAGAGGTACCGAGGTGGTGGATGTTAAACTGGGTGACCTGGTTCTTGGAATGTCATCAAGCTGGGAAATTGAGAACATACTGGATATCAAAACAGTCTCAGCCGAAGAAAAAACAAAAAGAGGAGAACCTGAGTCAAGTTCAGGTTCCATCAAGACTAATAATAGCAAGAATTCAAAGAAGCCAACGGACAAATCCAGGAATGGTTCACCTGGAAAAAAAAGAGGAAGAAAAAAATCAAACGGTTAACATCCGATAATTCCAGGAATTGAAAATCATCCCTTCCTTGAGGTCAAGATTACTGATTAGTGGTGATCAAATAAATACTCTTCAGTAATAATAACTAATCAGATGGGGATTCCAAACCAGCAAGGCCTAATTGAGGAGCGATCCGACGCATTGCCATAATTACATTATCAACATGCTCCCAGAGATCAACTCCAAATTCCAGTGCTCCCTGTTCCATCTCCTTCCGGTTTGCACCTGCTGCAAATGAACGATCCTTCCATTTCTTTTTGACAGACTTAGCCTGCATGTCCATAATCGAACGGGAAGGTCTCACAAGAGCTGTGGCAGTGATCAAACCAGTTATTTCATCACATGCAAAGAGAGCTTTTTCCATTTTACTTTCCCGCTTCACGCCAGTCTCTTCTGCATGGCTCAATATAGCCCGGATGATCTCTTCAGGGACATTACGCTCCTTCAGGATAGGAGCCCCGGCAGCAGGGTGCTTGTCCAATGTTGGATGTATTTCCCAATCAAAATCGTGGAGTAATCCAACCACTTCCCATTTATCTGCATCCTGGTCAAATTTCTCCGCATAAAAACGCATGGCTGCTGCAACTGACAGCATATGGTTCACAAGGTTCTCATTTTTCACAAATTCATGCACGATCGCTAACGCATCAACAGGACGCATTTTAATTACCATCCTTTTAATCAATTGGTCTTTGATGTTAATTTTAGGTTATTAATTCATTAATCGACAATCGGTTCTTTATCACCAAGAACTGGTACCGGGTGACTTACATGGACATCCCACAAGGCAGTCAAGGATGCAAACAGTTCACGGACATTCCAATAGATCAGGGACGATCGACGGTAGGTTTGGTTATCTGCCTTAACTCCGACAGCATTTAATCCAAGTGCATTGCAGATATAAATAGCCCTTGGCAGGTGAAATGACTGAGTTACCAATATCACATTCTCCAATCCAAAGATAAACCCAGCCCGATAACAGGTATCATATGTTCTCCGACCGGCATAATCCAGAACGATTATTTCCTCTGGAACCCCCAGTTGAACTGCGTAATTCAACATGGCAGCTGGTTCATTATAACCACTCACGCGATTGTCGCCACTCATTAGAATTTTCTCAACTTTACCGGACTGAAAGAGATCGACAGCAGTTTTAACACGATCTCTCAATATGGCAGTTGCTGTTCCATCACGACGCAGACCTGCACCAAAGACTATTGCAACCTTTTCGCCAGGAGCTTCATTAAGATCTACTATTTTTGAAGATGTTGAAATCAAAACAACCATCCTGGAAATTCCCAAAAGCAGGGACCCAAGAATAAATACATAACATAATACCTTCACGATCAACATAATAAAACGCTTCAATCCAGCCACGATTCTACCATTTATAGAAGTATTCCTCTGGTACTTAAAAAGTACCAGAGGAATACTTGACAGTCATAAAAATCAATTTTATATGGTTTTTTCTCTCAGAACTGATGAAATATAATCCATCGACGCAACTACAATTGCTATCGCCAGCATCTGAGCACTTGCGCCACGATAGTTCAAGAGGTTGATGTTCTGCTGAAGCAAGAAACCAATTCCACCACCGCCTACAAAACCAATGATAGTGGACATACGAACATTGATATCCCATCGATACATCGTGTATGAAATATACGGCGGGACTATCTGAGGAACGACACCATAAATGATCGTTTGAAGCCGATTTGCACCGGTTGCCGTAACAGCTTCCACAGGACCGGTCATAATACTCTCCACCTGTTCGGAATAGAGTTTTCCCAAACTGACTATTGTGTGAAGACCCAGAGCAAGAACACCAGCAAATGGACCAATCCCTACGGCGATCACGAATACGATCGCCATCACCAATGCCTCGATCGAGCGCAAGCCGTTGAGCAATGTCCGCGTGATGGTATAGACCACCATACCTGTTGGGAAAGTGTCTTTCGGTTTACTGAATGCTGCCAAACCAATTCCGATCACAATACCGGTGATCAATGGACCCCAAAGATAAATCAGCGGGTTCCCAATCTGGTAGAGCCATTCGATCAACTGACCACCCAGGATCAGGATCGTTGAAACAGCGATTGGTGCTAATATGAGATTCATGATTTTGACTTTTGAAGCAGGGAGCCTTTCTGCCAATTTGAGACCAAATTTACTCAGTCCGCTACTGATCGCGCCGCCTGCTGCAAGAGCTCCCGCGACAGAGGTGATTATTAGAATGATATCTCCAACCTGGAACATGAAATTTCCCAGGAAACCAAATGAACCAAGGGTTGGAATCAATCCTCTTCCAACACTGAGGGTAAGCCGTGCCAATTCAAAAAGACCGAAGAAACCAACCAGTAAACAACCCAACATTACCAGGATCCGGAGAAATCTAAGTCCCTTGCCTGGGGTTGTTGTTTCCGCCTGGGGTAATGCCCATCGCAAACCGAACCAAACAAGGAAAATAGCGAGAAGAACTGCCACTAAATCAAGCAGTGGATTCATGTTCAGTAAAGAACTTAATTTTCCTATCCAGCTCACTATAAAATAACCCAATGCAATTCCAATAGGCCATCCGATAAGAGAAAACGAAACACTGGTCAATGGGCTGCGAATTGGTTTCATCAGGTTTCGGGCTGCCAGGAAACTGAGTGGAATTGCCAGGAATGTACCGAATGTAGTTGCCAATAATGCCAGGAAAACTGTTTCAATGATCTTTTCCCAGGTATCCTTGGCTGTTTGAGTGAAATGAGGGGTGCCAACATTGGTTCTGACTCTTGTACGTATATACTGAACATCATCACTGGGACGAACAGGTAACTCCATCGAAAGCTTGAAATAACCGTCATTGTCCATTATGACTACATCTTTGCCCAGTGAAAGAATATTATTGGGATCATTTCCCGGCACAAATCTAACAGATCCATCCATGTTGGGACCGAAATTGAAACCCTCTACCTGGATCGTCGATCCGGGCTCCGCACATCCAGGAGTGATAATCATATAAGGTTCACCTTCTGCATGTTCCGGAGCGGAAGGCAGGGTGCCATCTGGATTACATGGAGTCAGGATTGGGTAATTCACGACCACTTCGGTCTGGTCATATTCAAAAAGGTCAGGTCTTGCAAGCGCACGAGTTACCCGTTGTAAACTGGATTGTCTCTGTTCACTT
>DATEUN010000020.1:0-144377 GCA_035283125.1 Anaerolineales bacterium | reverse complement strand
CCATGGGAGGTTCAAACCGGTTCGAATGGGTACGCTTCGAACCATGAAATTGAAAGCTGACCAACCCCTTTATATCCACACGGATGGGGAGATCTTTTCCGGCTTCGGCACCGACGTTAGAGAATTATCCGTGGACATCATACCGAAAGCCTTGAAGGTTATCCAACCTGACTTGTAAATAGTTATGCCAGATCTTATTCATTCGCTCCAATCCAGTGATCTTGGACATCTGAGGATCATCGCCTCCTTTTGGGGGCTGGAATTGACATCCCCGGAGCCACGTAATGCTTTGCAGGAATTATCCACTGCAATGCTTGATGCTCAATCGACGCTGGAAATGGTCGAAGCCCTTCCACCGAAAGCAAAAGAGACGCTTGAAAACCTGGTCCTGGAAAAAGGTCGCATACCCTGGCTGGATTTTACGCGCCGATTTGGAGAGTTGAGACCGGTTGGTCCAGGTCGTCGTGACCGAGAGAAGATCTACCAGGATCCTGTCTCCCCGGTGGAGATCCTTTTCTTTCGCGGGCTAATCGCCAGGGCATTTTTCGAAACAGAAACCGGGCTGCTTGAGTTTGCCTATTTACCGGATGATCTCATTCCCCTCATCCCGGTTGAGCGGAGATCGGCTCCCATCCAACCCGGACGACTTGCACTACCCGCCGAACGGAAATATATCCAACCGGGAGGTGACACGATCATTGATGATGCCTGTACTCTGTTGACATCATTTCGAATGGGAAGACATTCCCTCCCGGTAGGTACGACCCTATCCGTTCCCGGAAATATTCTTATCGGAACTCTGAAGTCAGCCAGCCTGGTTGGTGAAGCTGAAGAAATAGGTGCAATCCCTGGATTGCAGTTGGAAAAAATAAAAGAATTCCTGGAGGCAGATCGGTCGGAAGCCCTTCTCCTACTGGTTCGATCATGGCAGGGGACTGATCAATTCAATGAACTGTTTCATCTCCCCGGTCTGGTCTGTGAAGGGGTGTTGGAAAATGATCCTCAAAAAGCAAGGAATTACCTGATCCGTATGCTGAAGGTCATTCCAGCCGGAAAATGGTGGAGTTTGCCTTCTTTTATTTCATCGATTCGAGAATCAAATCCAGAATTTCTGCGGACAGCAGGGGAGTTTGACTCCTGGTTGATACGCAGGCAGCAGGATGGTGGCTTCCTGCATGGATTCCAGCATTGGGATGATGTGGAAGGAGAATTGATCCGCTTCATCATTTCATCACCCATGCATTGGTTGGGGTTGACGGATCTTGCCAGGGCGGAAGAAGATGGATCGGTGACAGCTTTTCGTCTATCTGATCGAGCATTGGACCTGCTTGAAGGAAAGGTTCCTGCAGAATCTCACCCCGAATATGGTCTCCTGCATGTGTCAGCCAACGGCAGAATCACCATACCAAAATACTTTCCCCGGCCGGTTCGTTACCTGGTGGCGCGTTGCAGCGAATGGGAAAAAGAAGGTCAGACGGATTACAGGTATCGCCTTACCCCTGGCTCCTTGAAAACAGCCCAGCAGCAGGGAATTCGGGTGTCTCACCTTCTATCCATTCTTAATAAATATAAGGCGGCAGCCATTCCGCCATCATTTACCAGGGCGATGAACCGTTGGGAAATCAATGGTACAGAAGCCCGCCTGGAGGCACCTGTCATCCTGCGCTTGAGCAGTCCGGAAGTGCTGGATGAACTTAGGAGATCGAAAGCTGCTCGATTCCTGGGGGAGATCCTCGGTCCAACCACAGTTGTTGTCAAAGAGGGTGCCAGGGAAAAAGTGGTGGCCGCCCTTGGGGAGCAGGGTATTCTGACGGATATTAAAGTAAATACAGATATAATAGCAAATGGTGAAAAACATCACAAATGAATGATTAAGGAGTTGAAAATGTCCAAGACTGAATGGATTGAACAGGAGATCGAAGATTTAAGAACAGCAGGTCTTTACAATAATATCCGTACCCTCGGGTCGCCGCAGGGTGCATGGCTGCTCGTGGATGGCAAAAAGGTTCTAAATTTCTGCTCGAACAACTACCTTGGTTTGGCTAATCACCCGGTCATCGTTGATGCCGCCAGGCAGGCAATGGAAAAATATGGTGTTGGTCCAGGCGCGGTGCGAACCATCGCCGGGACAATGGATCTGCACATCGAATTGGAAAAAAAACTGGCCAAATTCAAGGGAGTGGAATCAGCCATCACTTTTCAATCCGGGTTCAATGCCAACCTTGCCACCATTCCGGTGCTGGTGGGCAAGGAAGATGTGATCTTCTCCGATCGTCTCAACCATGCCTCCATCATTGACGGCTGCCGCTTATCTGGCGCCAAGATCATCCCGTACGATCATTGCGACACGGATTCTCTTGAATCAGTGATCAAGGAAAACCTTTCCAAGTACAGGCGTGCCCTGGTCGTTACCGATGGCGTTTTCAGCATGGATGGGGATGTAGCTCCACTGGATAAGATCTACGAAGTGGCTGATCGTTATGAGATCCTCCTGATGGTCGATGATGCTCATGGGGAAGGGGTCCTGGGCAAGGGAGGACGAGGTATCGTCGACCACTTCGGTCTGCACGGCAAGGTGGATGTTGAAGTTGGTACCATGTCAAAGGCATTTGGCGTGATGGGTGGGGTTGTGGCTGGCAGCCCGGTCATTGTCGAATGGCTGCGGCAGAGAGGCCGCCCATTCCTGTTCTCGTCTGCCATGACCATTCCCGATGTGGCTGCCTGTATCGCTGCTGTGGACCTGTTGGAAGGTTCCACCACCCTGGTGGATAAGCTCTGGGAAAATGCCAGGTATTTCAAAGCTGAAATGAAAAAACTTGGTTTCGATACTGGTGTCAGCACCACACCCATCACCCCGGTCATGCTGGGGGATGCGCCTCTCGCCCAGCAGTGCAGCCGTGAGTTATACCAGGCTGGTGTCTTTGGGATGGCGCTTGGATTCCCAACTGTACCCCAGGGGAAAGCCCGCATTCGTGTCATGATCTCGGCTGCACATGATCATGACGATCTTGACAAAGGATTGGAAGCCTTTAGTATGGTGGGAAAGAAGTTGGGTGTGATTTAGGTTCAATCCATCCTTGTTTAATAACTGCCAGGGATGAACCACCTAATGGTCCATCCCTGTTTTTTTAAATGAATCTGAAGGTTACTAGGCTGCTTATATACCTGGCGACTTTCCATATCAGCACAGAGAATTGATGTATGAGTTGATCTTATACCGGGAACATTTCGTCAAAGATCTCCGGGCAGTATTTCCTGACCATATGGCTGGATAAGCCATTCTCCTTGCATATCTCTGCATACAGGTCTGCGCTGGGACGTTTGCTGCGCTCCTGTGTTTCCGGATCAAGTGCCCACAACCCAAATCGCTGTGACCATCCCCGTTCCCATTCAAAATTATCCACCAGGGACCAGTGAAAATAGCCCTTGACCGGCCAGTTGTAGTTTACAGCCCTCCACAATTGTCGTATGTGCTGGGCAATGTATCGCGGCCGGATATGGTCGTCTGCACATTCGATCCCGTTTTCGGTGATGATGATGGGAAGGCCAGGATAGGTGCGAACAGCCCATTTGACCGATTGGAACAACCCTTCCGGTGTATTGGCATTAAACCCGCTGTCGCTCAGGTCGCTTCCCTTGGGAAAATAAGCAGTCGTGAAGAATTCTCCAGGATTCGATAGATCGAATTTAACATGGAAGGTGCTGTAGAAATTCAACCCCAGGTAATCCTGCGTGTCTTTTGCTTCCGCGATCCGATCATTTCCAAGAGGAGATTTCATCACGCCATCACTTATCGCAGATGGGAAAGCCATGTTGATGCCTTTGTAATGCAACCTGGCTGCCAACCTATCCAGCGGATTCCAATTCCTGGCAGGGATGACAGGTCTGTAATGGAGGGCATATCCCACCCGTGCTTCTGGTTGGATCTCATGAATGGTTTTGTATGCAGCAGCATGTCCCCTGACCATGTTGGCCATCACCTGCCTGGCCAGTTTGATATCCTTTTTCCCGGGAGGGAAATGCCCGGCCAAATAACTTTCCAAAACATACACATTCGGTTCATTGATCGTGCACCACAGGTTTACACTCTCTTTGAGCGTTCCAACAGTTTTCCGCACAAATTTCTCAAAATACTGGACGATCCGGGGGTTCTCCCAACCACCCAGATCCGTTATCCACAACGGATCTGTGAAATGGTGCAGGGTCACCATGGGCAGGATGTTCCGCACATGAAGACCGCGCAGCATCTCCAGATATTTTTCAAGTGCGTTTTCATCCCAACTGTCTGGTGTCGGTTGGATCCGGCTCCATTCCACGGATAAGCGGTGGGCATTCTGTCCGCCATCGGCAGCCCGATCGAAATCTTCCTGCCAGCGTCCTCCCCACCAATCACAGGCGTTTAATGACTTCTGACCATTGATGATATGGCCAGGTTGGTTTTCCCAATCCCACCAATTATTATTGCTGTTATTCCCTTCGACCTGGTGGGCGGCTGTTGCTGTTCCCCACAGGAAACCACGTGGAAAGTGAAATGTTGCATCCGGCATACTTGTCTCCAATGGATCCATGAATGTTATTGTTGTTTTTTCCTCGCCATGTAGGCCAGGTACAATGCAACTGACCCAGCCACCGAAGCATTCAAGGAAGCGATTCTCCCTTCCATTGGTAGTCGCATCAGGAAATCACAATGCTTGCGGACCTGCGCACGCAGACCTTCTCCCTCGCTGCCAACCACGATGACCAGGGGTCCATCTAGATCGATCTGTGAGGGAGGAAGCGAGTCCTGGCTTTCGTCCAGCCCAACCACCCAGCCGTTGATGTTCTTCAACTCGGAGATTGCCTGGGATAGGTTGGATTGAACCACCAGCATGTGTTCTGTCGCGCCTGCTGAAGTTCTTACCACGGCAGGTGTGATCCCAGCTGCCCGATGTGTGGGTATGATGACTCCATGAACACCCACCGATTCCGCCGAGCGGATCAATGTCCCCAGGTTCTGTGGATCTTGAAGTGTGTCAAGAATCAATACGAAAAGTGGGTCGCTTGAGCTTTCAGCTTTTTCGAACACATCACGCAGGCTGGCATACGGGTATTCGCTGACTTCCAGGGCAATCCCCTGGGGATTGTCTCCAAGATGGTCCAATCTTTGCCTGGGAACTTTGCTTATGTGGATATTCTGATCGTTTACCAAAAAAATGATCCTGTTCAGCAGGTCATCATCCCGCACACCTTCTGCAACCTGGAGCTGGTAGATATGCCTGCGGTTTGCCAGCAGTGTTTCATACACAGGGTTGCGTCCGTAAATGAATTCCTTCATTTTATTTCGTGATCCCTCTGAAAGAAATGGTTGGGTTCTATTCCAGGTTGTCTCCTGATTTTTTCAATACTTCATTATAAACCAGGCTGTTCAAAGCGATATTTAAACCACTCGGAGGAAGAAAGAGAATTAACTGCCTGGTGCACAGAAGCAATTAACCAATAATGAACAGGTTCACCTGTCCATTATTTTAACTATTTTGTTCACTTGGAGACCTGCGAAGCTGGGCTTGGCGCTCTTGACCGTGAAAAATACCTGCTACTCCCAATTCCAGCTGGTGCCATCTTTTGTATCTTCGATGACAACTCCCAATTCCTTAAGCCTATCCCGGACAAGGTCTGAAAGTGTCCATAATTTCTCAGTTCGCAATTTACTGCGCAGCTCGACCAGCAGGTTAATGAATGGATCGGCATTTCCTTCTTTGTGTCTTGTCACCATGCGTAATCCGAATACCGAAGCTAACTCCTGCAGGGTATCCTGGGCAGGTTTCAGCTGTTCTGCAGTCGCATTGGCATCCCGGGCAATATTAACATGCCGTACCAGGTCAAACAGGCAGCCAAGCGCTCCGGATGTGTTCAGGTCATCATCCATGAACTCGATGAAACTCTTTCTTGTATTGACCACCAGGTTTTTCAGTTCCGAGATCAACGCAGCTGGTGCTCCATCTGCCCCCGGTGTGGAAGGTTTGAGCGATGTTCTTAACCGGTTGAGTCCTTGTTCAGCTGCTGAAATACTTTCATCGGTAAATGATAGGGGGCTGCGGTAATTGCCATTCAAGACCAGCATGCGCATCGCATCTCCATCATGATTCTCAAGGAATTCAGAAATCGTGATCAGGTTCCCGATCGATTTCGACATTTTTTCCCCACCCAATTGAAGCATACCGTTATGGATCCATATCTGGGCAAATTTCTTTCCAGTAAAACCCTCGGATTGGGCTATCTCGTTCTCATGATGGGGAAAGATGAGATCATTTCCACCGCCATGGATATCGATCTGTTCTCCCAGTTCATGCAGGTTCATGGCAGAACATTCGATATGCCAGCCGGGTCTTCCCAAGCCCCACGGGCTTTCCCATGCAGGCTCACCTGGCTTGGCGGCTTTCCAGAGGGCAAAATCCATGGGATGTTCCTTCAGCTCTTCAACATCAATGCGCGAACCTGCCTGCATATCTTCAAGACGCCGACCAGATAACTTGCCGTAATCCTCGTCCCGCGTGACCCGGAAGTAGACATCACCATTGCTTGCTGGGTAGGCAAATCCCTTTTCCACCAATCCCTTGATCATATCCAGGATCTTGTCCATTGTTTGTGTAGCACGCGGGTTTGATGTGGCAGGTAATATATTCAAGTCATCCAGGTGCTCTCGAAAGTCCTGGATATACCCTTCCGCCAATTCAAATGGATCCACTCCCAGCTTGTTGGCACGGATGATGATCTTATCATCCACATCCGTAAAATTCATGACATGCTGGACCTTTAATCCGCGAAACTCGAGATAGCGACGGATGATATCGAACACCAGGGCAGACATGGCATGACCAACATGAGCATCACTGTAAACCGTGGGTCCGCAGACATATAACTTAACAACACCTTCTTCAAGTGGGTGAAATTCTTCCTTCTTATGGGTCAAGGTATTATAAAGATGGATCATCGAACTCTCCTCGTTTCCTGATCCATTCATTTATCTTCAGGTTTGGCAAAGATCATCCGCCCTGCAGCAGTCTGGAGAACCTTCGTCACGGAAACCTGGATATCCTTATTAAGATACTTGTTCCCACTCTCAACCACTACCATGGTACCGTCTTCCATGTACCCAACGCCTTGTCCCATTTCCTTCCCTTCCTGGATGACAGCGATCTGTAGAATTTCTCCTGGAAGTACAACGGACTTGACAGAGTTGGCCAATTCATTGATATTCAGAATGGTGACACCCTGGATCTCTGCAATGCGATTGAGATTGTAATCATTGGTCAGAATGGGACATTTCATTTGTCTTGCCAGGATAACCAGCTTATCATCCACCTCTTTTACACCATCCACATCGATATCACTGATGCGGACAGTCACCAACGAGCCTTTTTGTAATTCTGCCAGTACTTCCATCCCGCGCCGGCCGCGTTGACGCCGCATGGCATCGGAAGAATCAGCGATATATTGCAGTTCATTAAGTACAAAGCGCGGGATCAGCATGGTACCCGGTAAAAAGCCGGTTTTTGCGATGTCAGCAACACGGCCATCAATGATCACGCTGGTATCCAGCAGGATCGTCCTATTTATATTTTGCCAGCCTCCCGCTCCACCACCACCTTCCCGTTTATTGGAAAGATTCATAAATAATCCGGATAAATCATTCTGGCGCATGGAAAAGAGGGAGATGCCTAAATAGACAAATAGACATACACCGACAAAGGGAAGGATCTCTCCAAAGGGGTCAGGCAGGAGAGATAAAGGAAAAGCAAGCAGTGCAGCCACGATCAGCCCGGCGATTAAACCTGCCAGGATGATAACGATGGATTCCACAGATAAGCGATTGAGGTTCTTTCTAAGGTACCGTACAGGGCGGGTACTGATATAGGGAGTCAGGATCAACCCTACCAGCATGCCGATCAAGGTTGAAACAATGGTGTAGCGAACTAAATGGCTTAGGTCTGGAACCGGAAGTTGGAGACCATAATATAAACCGATCACTGCAAACACTAACATCCCGAGGATACGGGCAATAAAGTCTTTGCTCATGGAATAATTGCTCCTTTCAAAAAAAATAACGGATAAGTTCACACCGATGATAGCACGCATGGTATTGCAAGTCAAACGCGAATTTTTCGATCTTATTTACAATCTTAATCCTTTGTTAAAAAGTTTTAATTACCTGTAATGTTCCT
The DNA here is from genome assembly GCA_035283125.1 of Anaerolineales bacterium. GTDB lineage: Bacteria > Chloroflexota > Anaerolineae > Anaerolineales > Villigracilaceae > UBA12087. The sequence continues at coordinate 136,176 of DATEUN010000020.1, read as the reverse complement.
AATCTTTGTCCGCAATACTATCAGGAACTCCATGAATTGACGCTCATATTGGGTTAATATTTCATTGTTATAATGGATGACTTCAATTTCCCGCTGGTCACAACGAGGAACCATGGCATTCGATCGCTTCGGACGGAAAATTCAATACCTACGCATCAGCCTGACTGATCACTGCAACCTGCGCTGCCTTTATTGCATGCCTGAAGATATGACATTCAGACCGAATGCTGACCTGATGCAGGACGATGAGGTTCTTTTTTTTGCTGAATTGTTCGCCAAACTGGGTTTCAATAAGATCCGTCTTACTGGTGGAGAACCTACTGTTCGGGCTAACATTGTTGATATTGTCCGTGGGATAACCCACACAGCGGGTATCGAAAAGGTTTCCATGACAACCAACGGGATCCTGCTTTCCCGACTGGCGCAGCCACTTGCTGATGCTGGTTTGCAAAGGGTCAATATCAGCCTCGACAGCCTCAACCCGGATCAATTTAAACGACTAACCCGTTGGGGGAAAATGGAGAATGTCTGGGAAGGGATCCTGGCAGCTGAGAAAGCTGGTCTCACTCCGATCAAGATTAACGCAGTGGTGGTGGCAGGTTACAACGAAAATGAAGTATCCAACCTGGCACACCTCACGTTGGAACATCCCTGGCAGGTTCGCTTCATTGAGATGATGCCATTTGGCGGAAACACTGATTTCCAACTCAAAAAAGTGATCACAGCCAACCAGATCAAGGATAGGATCGAAAGTGATCTGGGGGAACTTGAACCAGGAAACGATGGAAAACTGGATGGCGAGGCACGCATTTACCACATTCCAGGTGCTGTGGGAGACCTGGGATTTATTTCGTCAGTTACACAGCCATTTTGTTCTTCATGTAACCGTGCCCGACTGACGGCAGATGGGATCCTGCGAATGTGCCTGCTACGTGAACTTGAGATGGATTTGTTGACACCTTTAAGAAATGGTGCCAGCAGTCAGGATTTGGAACATTTGATCCTCGAATCCGTCTGGAATAAACCATGGGGACATGGACTGGCGCAGGGAGAGATCGCCACGAACCGCGTGATGAACCAGATCGGGGGCTGATTGCGAATAGCTCCCTTGAGAAGAACCTGAAACATCTCAAGATTTGGCTCAGGGTGTGAATATTGACGAAAATTCTTATGCTTCACTTTATCATTTCATAAGCAAATAGAACTCCCATTTTATATCCGATCATGAAAAAACTTTCCGGGGTTAAACAGCGATGAAGAACAATTTATCCTGGACCTTTAAAAGCATATTTCTTCCTTCAAATTTCCCTGACGATGGGCTGATTATGTTTGAACCTTTTTGATTGTTGGCATACAGGATTAAACTTGTGTACAATAACAGTAGAAGCCTGATTTCAACACTTGGATTTTGTGCTTTATTCGTAAAGGGAGAAAATGCACATAGGTTTTTTTACAAACGCATACACACCATCCATCAGTGGTGTTGCCCGTTCGGTATCATGTTTCAGAAAAGCATTGACCGAACTGGGAAATAATGTCTTCATCTTTTCCCCGCAAGTTGAAGACAGTGATTATAAAGAACCATTTATCTTTAACTACCCGGCTTTCGAAATTCCCCAGATCCTGGACCTTCCATTCGTTATCCCGATCTCAACCAGCATCGATCATATATTTCCCAGTCTGAAGGTTGATATTATCCACAGTCACCATCCGGTTCTTCTTGGTCAGACTGCCGCCCACAAAGCTTCCAAATATAACCTTCCTTTGGTTTTCACATTTCACAGCCTTTACTGGGAATACAGTCGTTATACAGGTTCGCTTGGTCAGGATTTTATTAAAGATCAGATTGATAACATCCTTGTGGATTACCTTAAGAAATGTCACCATATCATCACACCCAGTGAAAGTCTACGCAAAATCCTTTACGATAATTACGGATGCCTGGAGAAAGTGTCTACGATCCCTACCGGGATAGAACTGAGTAACTATAATCATCTCGATAAAGAGATTGAAAGAAAACAATTGGGTTGGAAGGATGAAATAATACTGATCTCGGTTGGTCGCCTGGCTTTGGAGAAGAACTGGGATACCCTTCTGGAAGCATGTGCGCTGGTTATGAATGATGTTGCTAAAGTCCGTCTTGTTCTGTTGGGTGATGGTTCTGAACGAAAAAAACTGAGAAAAAAAGCAAGATCTCTTGGAATTGGTGACCGGGTTGAAATGCCCGGAGTGATCGACCTTGGAGATGTGGCTAATTATCTTACCGCAGCAGACATCTTCTGTTTCGCTTCAGTCTCTGAGACCCAGGGATTGGTCACCCTGGAAGCAATGGCATCTGGACTGCCCATTGCAGCCATTGATGGGAGCGGAACACGTGATATCCTCCAGGATGGGATCCAGGGTTTTATGAGTATTAATGATAGTTCTGCATTGTCTGAAGCGATCAGGAAGCTGGTTATGGATGGGGAGCTGCGCCAAAAAATGGGTCAGGCTGCAAGGCAGAAAGCCAGGATGTTTGAGATCAGGCATCAGGCTCAGAAGCTTCTGGATGTATATGCCCAGGCGCAAGAATCAAATCTAAAAGGGGAAATGGTACTTGTTGACTGCGCTTGATTAAGAAAACAGACAAGAGGTTTCACTTATGATAGATGAATTAAAAATTGAACAATATCGGAAATACTGTGATCCACAATCATTGGGGGTCGAATCCAGTGCCGAGATCGGAAACAGGCATTCCATCATCGGTCAGGAGAGGGCGGTAAAGGCACTTCGATTTGGAATGGGGATCAAGGAAAAGGGTTTCAATATATATGTTTCCGGTTTGCCTGGTACTGGGCGTACAACAGCCATTAAAAGATTCCTCGAAGAAATAGCCAGCCAGGACGCAGTTCCGTCCGACTGGTGTTATGTTAATAATTTTAAGGATGGGTACCATCCAAAGGCTTTGCAGCTGCCTGCTGGAAAGGGAGAAGAATTCCGTTCAGATATTAATGACCTCCTCATCGGTATCAAGCGCGAGTTGAATCAATTATTTGAGAGCGAGGAGTATGCAGCCCATCGGGATCAGCTGGTCAGTGGTTTTCAGAACCAGAAAGAATCCCTTCTCAACCAACTCAATGAGAAAGCACGCAAACAGGGATTTACCATCCAGCCAACTTCAATGGGGCTGGCGATCATCCCTATTGAAGATGGAAAACCATATACAGAAGAAAAGATCGTAGGATTAAGCCTTGAAGAGAAAGAAACCCTGATGGCAAAACAGCAGGATCTTCAAACAGATCTTGAAGCCACCCTTCGGCAGGCGCGGCAGATCGATAAAAATGCCGAAGAAGCTCTTAGTAAGGAAGAAAGGGATTCAAGCAATGCTGCCATCAGTCACCTGTTTGAAAAATTGATAACAAAATACAAGAAACAAAAAGAGGTCCTCGACCACTTGCAGTTGATCCTGGAAAATATACTCGACCATCTTGATGATTTTCATCCGGAGAAGGAAGACCATCAACCTGGACGAGGCATTCCTGTTTCCCCCAAGGAGCCGGTTGAGAAACGATACCAGGTCAATATTGTGACTGACAACTCCTCTCAAAAGGGAGCTCCAGTCATTCTTGAACCCAACCCTTCCTACCACAACCTGTTTGGACGCATTGAACAGGAAGCCAGGTTCGGTACCCTGGTGACGGATTTCACCCTTATTCGGGGAGGATCTCTTCACCAGGCAAATGGTGGATATATCGTTATGCCCATCAATGAATTGATCAGGAATCCACTGGCATGGGATGGATTGAAAAGAGCTTTGACCAATGATTGCCTGGAAATTGAAGATGTAAGCGAGAAATTGAGCTTTGCCACCACCAAGAGCCTCAGACCGCAACCAATCCCATTGAATGTAAAGGTGATCCTGGTCGGACGCCCTGATGTTTACAAAGTGCTTCTTGCTTTTGATGAGCACTTCTATGAATTGTTCAAGGTAAAGGCTGATTTCGATACCAGCATGCCAAGAGACGAGGAAAACATCCATAATTATGCTCGCTTTGTGTCCCATCTGTGCGAAGTTGAAAAAATGCGCCACCTGGATGCCAGTGCCCTGGCACGGGTTGTGGATCATGGTTCAGAGCTTGCAGATGACCAGGAGAAACTTTCGACCAGGTTCGGCGAAGTAAGTGATGTGGTGCGTGAAGCCAATTACTATGCCGATCTGGATGAATCGAAGCAAATCAAACTTGACCATATCCTGAAAGCCATTGACGAACATTATTACCGCTCAAGCCTCTACCAGGGAAAGATCATCGAGATGATCGAAAGGGGGATGATCAAGATCGACATCAGCGGGGAAAAGGTCGGTCAGGTTAACGGTTTATCGGTTTTGGACCTGGGTGATTTTGCATTTGGACAACCCAACCGGATAACAGCAAGCATAAGTATTGGAAAAACCGGTGTGATGGACATTGAAAGGGAAGCCGAATTGGGAGGACCTACCCACACCAAGGGGGTCATGATCCTGGCTGGTTATCTGGCTGGAAAATTCGCCCAGGATAAACCGTTGAGCTTGAATGCAAGATTGGCATTTGAACAGAGTTACTCGGGTGTGGAGGGAGACAGCGCATCCAGCACGGAGCTCTATGCGATCCTGTCTGCCCTATCCGAAATACCGATCAAGCAGTCCCTGGCTGTAACAGGCTCTGTAAATCAAAAAGGCGAAGTCCAGGCTATTGGGGGAGTGAATTATAAGATCGAAGGATTCTTCAATGTATGCAAAGCGGTTGGGCTGAATGGAGAGCAGGGAGTTCTGATCCCTGAGAGCAATGTGCTGAACCTTATGCTTAAGGAGGAAGTACTGGAAGCATCAAGGAATGGTCAGTTCCATATTTGGCCGATTCGGACGATTGAAGAGGGGATCGAAGTCCTGACTGGTGTTCCTGCAGGAGAACTGCAGCCGGATGGTCATTATCCAGAGGGTACCATTTTTGCGCTGGTCAACAAAAAATTAACACAGATGGCAGAAACATTGTTGAAATTCAAAGAAGAATGATTCAAGCATTGCTTTCATAGAGTCAACCTGATTGTTCTACTGGGCGGGGAATTCTCTTTAGATCTCTTCTTCCGTTCGCACGATGATGCCTTCCTTTTTGCACATTTCTGCGAAGGTGCCGTTGCCTTTGATCAATACCCCGTTGAAACTGCCGTCATAGATCTCTCCACTCCCGCAGGATGGTGACCTTGCTTTCAGGATGGCTTTCCTTGCATTGACTAATTTGGCGAGTCTTAATGCTTCCCTGGCACCTTTTTCGAATTCATAGGTCACATCCACACCATCATTCCGGTAGACTTTATTTCCTCTTTGCTCGGCTGGTAACCTGGGTGTTGGGAGACCACCTAACTGCTCGGGGCAGACAGGCAGGGCTTTTCCGTCTGCCACCAGGTTAATGACTTTTTCATTCGGTTTGCTATCCCCATCATACCTGCAGTGACAACCAGCCAGGCAGCTGCTGACTATGATCATCGACTTCTCCTTGGATTGAATAACAGATCATGGTTTTATCCAGCATACGGTAAAAAGTCGAATTATTCAAGTGGCTTTGATCAATTAGCAATGGGCAGAGTAAAAGTAAATGTGCTTCCTCCAAGTAAACCAGGACTTTCAGCCCATATTCTTCCATGGTGAGCTTCGACCAGTGATTTGGCAATTGTTAATCCAATACCAGAGCCACCACCGGACTGGCGGGATCGTGATTTATCCACCCTGTAGAAACGGGTGAAGATATGCGGGAGATGTTCAGGCAAGATGCCTAACCCTGAATCAGATACGCTTATTTCAAGGTCAGCCTGTGATTGTTTCACAGAAATAAGTATTTTTCCTCCCTCGGGTGAATACTGGATGGCATTACTGACCAGGTTTGTCAGGACCTGGGTGATGCGGGAATCATCCATCATCACTACTGGTGGGTCTTCAGGCAGATCCACCTGCAATGAGATATTCTTCTTGTTCGCTGCAGGCGAAAAGCGTTTGATGGCTGCTTGGGTCAGGTCTTCTATTTTAGAAGGCTGCATATCCAGGTTGATCGCCCCTGCTTCTATCCGGCTCAATTCCTGCAGATCATCCACTAACCGGGAGAGACGGCCTGCTTCCTGGTGTACCTGTTCAAAAGTTTCATTGCTGGCTGGTAGAATACCATCCTGCAGCGCTTCCATTGCCCCCTGGATATAGGTAAGAGGTGTTCGCAGTTCGTGGCTTACATCCGCTAATAACTGTAAACGCATGGATTCAATCTGCTCCAGGTTTTCTGCCATCAAATTGAAGGATTGAGCCAATTGTCCAAGTTCATCCTGGCTGTCAACCGGTACTCGTCCACTATAGTGCCCTTTTGAGATTTTCCTGCTGGCGTTGGTTATGGATTGAACATTGGATACCACACCCCTGCTGAGAAAAATGCTGACCGAAACAGCTGCCAGTGTCGCAAGGGTAAGTGATAACAAAAGGGCATCGTTGAAACTTGCCTGGAAACTTGCGAAAAGATCTTCCATCATTCCGCGTCCGCTCCCAGCACCGGGTGGCATGCTGGTACCAGTTCCCAGTCCGTTGCCCTGCCCCAGGTGGCGGTTGAATGCGCCAGGCATGGTGAAACGGGTGGCAGTCAGCAGAACCAGGATAACCAGCATGATGATGAGGAGATAGGAAATAAAAAGTTTCACAGCTAGATGACGCCTGATGAATTGGATCATGGGATCACATCCTCGAAACGATACCCGACTCCGCGCACAGTCGATATCAGGTCAACATTACCCAATTTCTGGCGTACATGACCCAGGTGGACATCCACCACCCGCATCTCGCCAAAATAATTGCTGCCCCATACACTCTCAAGTAGAATTTCCCGTGATAATACCCTGCCCCGATTTTCGGCAAGTACTTTCAGCAGGTCGAACTCGATGGCTGTTAATTCTATTGATTTATCGTCCACAGTAACGGTTCGTGCGCCAGAATTGATCAACACATGTTTGAATGAAAGTATCTCATTTTCAGTTTGAACGCTGCTTGATAATTTCAACCTTCGAAGAGCAGCCTTGATCCTGGCAACCAGTTCCCGGGGACTGAATGGTTTGGTGACATAATCGTCAGCACCAATCGAAAGTCCAACGATCTTGTCCGTTTCTTCGGTTTTTGCGGTCAGCATGATGACATACGTATTCGATTCCCGGCGAAGGGTGGATAGAAGTTCGATTCCATCCATACCTGGCAGCATGAGATCAAGTAAGATCAGGTCTGGTTTGAAGGCGCGCGCAGCTTTCAAACCAGATATGCCATCTGATGCTGTCAGTACTTCGTAACCTTCCGGTTTCAAGTATGCAGTTACCAATTTTATGATGGAGGGTTCGTCATCAATCAGAAGTATTTTTGTCATTCTTATTTTCCATGCACCACGTTGAGGATTGTCTACTGTTGATTGTAACAAGAAATGGGATTGGAAAGGCATTTTCTTGTTAGGCAGTTGGAATGTTTCTGTTCCATCTTATCTTATGCCAACCATTCCTTTCCAGGTGGTGATCATCCATGAAATTGAACAATTCCTTGGTTCCACTATAATCCGTGCTCATAAATGATCAGACAAGGAATTGTAAAGTTTCTGTAAAGGTTGTTATCACCGGGCTCTATGGATAAAAAAAATATCCAGCTCTATTAGATTAGAACTGGATATTTTAAGTTCAACCAGTGCTTTGTTCAATCATATTGATCAAAAATGGTTCTAAATCCTTGTTCATCAACATAGCCGAACCACTTATTAAGCACATTCCCCTGGGGATCAAGCAGGTAATACTCTGGTTGATAGGCAAATCCTAGTGCTCGTTGAAAATCCTTGGTGGCGGGATCGTCCGCATCCAGGTATGTAAAATGGATCTTGTTGAAGTATTCCGCTTCCAACCCATGCACGATGGGTGCCATTGCCCGGCAGGTCGCTCAGGTGAAGCGGAAGAACTCGACCAGCTGTAATTGACCGGATGCCAGGTTGACCAAGGAAGGATCAGATGCTTCCAGGTTTGGTCCGCGGGATGTTGGCTGTATCAGCGTTTCAGGTTGGCTTGTTTCTGTTGCAATCACTTCAGCAGTTGGATTTATTGGAACCTGGGTAGTTTCCTGGTTTGTGGATATTAACGTGGCAGTGGAGGTCAGAACTTCCTGTTGAACCGCTGGTCCGCAGGCTGATGTGACCAAGATAAACAGCAGGGGGATTAATATTGGTAAAAAAGATCTTTTCATGATTATCTCCATGAATATTTATAACATTTCTGATAAATATTGTCTATAATTATCGGGATTTCTAATAGATTCCTCATAATTTACTACCAGGAACCGGGAAGGTAATCCCTGTTTTCCAGGAGATATTCATCCAGTACGGCTTTTGCCTGTTCAAAATCGTTAACCACCGGATCAAGGAGTAAGCTCTGAAGTGCAGTATTACGATCTCCGTGTACCACGGCATCCACGCAAAGTTGTGAGACCATTACTTCTCTTCGCAGCAGTTCTGCGATAGGTTCGGGCAGGGCACCACAGTGCTCCGGATGAATACCGGCACCATCGACAATGACAGGAGTTTCGACAGGGGAACCAATGGGCAGGTTGCTGATCTGACCCTGGTTCGGTAGATTGGCTGCCAGGTGGTAGTGGGTATTCGCTGTGGAGATATTTTCGATCATCTCAAGTGCACCTTCAGAATCAGTTTCCATAAGACCTTCAATGGTGGATTCTCCTTCCGCCATGTCTGCCAGCCTGGCATGGCTGAATTCCCGCACAGATGCAAACATATCCCAATCATAGAGGCGGATATTGTATTTCTCCCATGGCCTGGTAACCGGGTCGCTCACCCAGGGCAGGTATTCGCATAAATGTGTGTCACCTGGCACCGGGAAGAGACCAAACGCATCAAAAACCCTTCGTGTCAGAGGTTCAAAATTCGGTCTCATTTTAGCCCAACGTTCTTTGAACAATGGATAAAGATCTTCGCCAGTTTGCCTGTCATGAATGGAAAGGATCCACGAGAAGTGATTTAAGCCAGCTGCCCGGATATCCAACCGGGGAACCGCCTGTGCTTTTACCTGGTCATGCAATGGAGCCTGGAGGATATCCGCGTGCATACCGGTGATCCCATCGGGAATGTTAAATCCAAGGTCTTCAGCCAGGGCTATTCCAACCATTGTGTAGGCAATGTAGATCTGGTGGCAAAGTCCAACTGCCTTGATCGAACTGTGCCGGTTCACTGCATCACAGATGCGTATCATCGGGTTGGTGAAGTTAATGAACCAGGCATCCGGGCAGGTTTTTTCCATGTCATGCGCAATCCCGAGTACGACCGGAATATTCCGGGCGGCATGAAAGAATCCTCCCGGACCACCGTTCTCAGCATATGGCTGCCGGATCCCAAACTTTAGAGGGATCTCGAAATCCTTCCGCCACAAGTCTTCCCTTGCTCCCACTTCAATTGCTGATATCACAAAATCTGCATTTTCCAATGCTTCTTTGTGTTGTGGGTGAGCTGTGATGGAGAAGCCAGCATCCCATTCACGGTTGAGCCGGTCAGCCAGCTTTTTCACGATACCCAGGATCTCTGGGTTATAATCTACAAGTGTCAGGCTGCTCCCACGTAATTTTTTGGATCTCAGGATTGCAGAAAGGGTGTTCTCTCCAAAAGATGCGCTTCCAGCACCGATCACAACGATTCGAGGTTGTTTTACCATTGTGTTTACCTTTCTTTATTGATTCATGAGCTTAAGATTCGCTTTATCAAGCCTTTCTGCTCAGATCTTCATTCCAGGTTGAAGTGATCTTGCGATGGATGAAGTAAGTGTAAGGAATACCCAGATTCGTTTCAATCAGGGAATTGATCACGATGGGCTGCCAGATGGCTGGACGGATTCCTGATATCAACAGCGACGTTTCCCAGGCGAATTGCACACCGATACCGATGGCCATCAACCACAAGATGGATATGGTCTCTTTTCCCTTCAGATTATTGATCACCACGATCAGGTAGCCGACACACAGGATCAATGCCATCACCCCGTGATAAGCACCCGTTCCACGCCAGATCGAGATCTGGGAGAATCCCGTTCCAAAATTAGCGCTCACCTGTCCAATGGTGATCCAACCCAGATTGGGCAATAGAGACCATTCAACCGCATGTTTGTCGCGATTGAATAGCAGCCAGATCCATGCAAAATTGGTGAAGCCATAACTCATGCTCAACCATAGAAGGAACCACATTGTGTTGGCGCCTTCAACATGGCGTGTTCCAAGCAGGAGGAAGAAGAATCCGTAATCGACCAGGAAATACAAAAGTCCTGCCAGCAGGCCAACAATGACTGCCAGGCGTCTCTTAAAATACAACAGGATCCCTGCAAATATCAACAACCAGCAGATATCAAGGTAGATATACAAGGAACTGAAAGTTCGCCCGACTGTAAAGTCCATGATGTACCCCTTTCGTTAGGAATAAATATCTCTCAACTTATGGATCATTTCAGAAACATATATTCGATTTTATCCGAGAATGGAAACTATGGGTCGGAATTCTTAACCCAGTTGATTGATAATTGTGGTTAATTTTCAGAAAGGGAAAGATAATTGGTAAAGCATTATTGACCTATGATCATGAACGAATGTTTATCCAAACTTCATGACGATTGCCATTATGAAGACCTGCCCTTATTGTTCCAGAGTCAAACCATATTGTTTTCTATTAAAGGAGAGGGATAAACGCTGCTATGGAAGAAACCCAATTTTTCGAATTACTTGAATTTTAATAAAAAAATAGCTATTATTAACTTATTGTATAATTGATAAGGATATGCTTTTCATATCCTTATCAATTATGTTCTCATCCGATGGTGGGAACATCAAATATTCGGCACAACTTCGTGTGCCCATTCATATTCTCAAGGAGAAGAGAAATGTCGAAAAGAATTAGTTTTACCGTTAGTATGGCTCTTTTGCTCGTGATGATTCTGTCTGCCTGTGCTCCAGCAGCGACAGAAACGCCAATGGCAACTGATGCCCCGATGGTCATTACCGACACGGAACTCAACGTTCTTTGTACTCCCCAGGAGGAGTGGTGCCAGGGCATGAAGCAGGAATTTGAAGCCATGTATGGGATCACCGTGAACTATGTGCGTATGTCTTCCGGTGAATCTTTGGCTCGATTGGTTGCCGAAAAAGATGCCCCCACTTTTGATATCTGGTGGGGCGGTCCGATCGACAGTTTTGTTTCCGCCAAGGCGCAGGGTTTATTGCAACCCTACGACTCCCCGAATTATGTCAACATCATCAATCCAGCCCTGATGAAGGACGTGGATAACCAGTGGGTTGGTATTTATGTCGGCACGCTTGGCTTTGCCACCAACACAGACTGGCTTGCTGCCCATCCAGAAGCATCAGCACCCACTTCCTGGGACGATCTGCTTAAACCCGAATTTACCGGGCAGGTCATGGTCGCGCACCCATCTTCATCCGGAACTTCCTATACCGCACTCTGCACGGTTCTTCAAATGCGCGGTGAAACAGATGGTTGGGAGTATCTAAAGAAATATGCCTCTCAAATGGCATCCTTCACAAAGAGTGGTGCCGCACCTGCCAAATTTGTTGGTCAGGGCGAAGCCGCCGTGGCAATTGTTTTCTCACATGATATTGTGAATGAGATTGATAATAACAAGCTGCCATTGGTGTTGACATTCCCGGCAGAAGGAACCGGTTATGAAATTGGCGGTATGGGTATCATCAATGGAGCAAAGAATATCCAGGCAGCCAAGTTGTGGTTTGATTGGGCCATCTCGCCTGAAGGTCAGGCATTAGGACCCGTATACCATGCCTACCAAGCACCGACTGTCAATGGAGTATCCCTGTCACACCCCGAATTGATGGATGCAAATCTTATTGATTATGACTTCCAGTGGTGTGGTGAGAACAAGACAACCTTTGTTGACAAATTCACCAATGAAATTGCCAATGCTGAAAACTTGAAACAATAGAAAGTAGATAGATAAAGCTGGGCGGCTGATTGCCGCCCAGCTTTGTAATTCTGGAGGATAATGGAAACCGCATCGTATAAGACTGATTCTCCCCATAAAAAACCTTCAAGTATAACCAGGCGAATACGTGAATTTGCATTGATCGGAAGGGATCCGGTTCTCACGATCAGTTTGCTCCTTTCAGGAATCGTAATTTTTGTATTTGTAGTTTTCCCTCTCTTTCGTTCTGTTATCGGCGGGTTTATATCCAAGGAAGGTGCCTTTGACCTTACCTATTTCACCCGCTATTTCGATGATTATTTTGGACCTGCACTTCGCAGATCATTTACCGATACCATGCAGATGGGGTTATATACAGCCACTGCAGGGACTTTGGTTGGATTCATCTTTGCTTATGCAGTAGTCCGTTGTCAAATACCCGGCAAACGATATGTCCATTGGCTGGCACTAATACCGACCGTGTCGCCGCCATTTGCATTAGCATTGAGTATGATCCTCTTGTTTGGACGAAATGGATTGATCACTCGTAAATTGCTGGGAATCCAATTCGAACTGGGGATGAATGATATCTACGGTTTGGATGGATTGGTTATCGTCCAAACCATTACTTTCTTCTCGGTATCGTATCTAATCTTAAAAGCCATGCTTGAACGCTTGAATCCAGCCATGGAAGAAGCAGGCGCCAGTCTGGGAGCAAGTCGGTTTCACTTGTTCCGAACGATTACACTGCCGCTTCTTATCCCTGGGATTGCTGGATCTTTCTTATTGTTATTCGTGGAATCCCTGGCTGACCTGGGAAATCCATTATTTATCGCAGGTAATAAAACTGTACTTTCAGCACAGATCTTCCTGGCTGTGATCGGTGAATATAACTACCAGAAAGCATCTGCATTGGCTTTTGTCCTGATGATCCCAACCCTGCTTATATTTCTAGTCCAGCGCTATTATGTAAACAGGCGTACATACATATCTGTTACTGGAAAACCGGCTGGATCACAAATCATCGAAAAGGATCCAATTATCCGGTTCGTTATTAATGGGATCGCTTATTTGATCATTGTATTCATCCTCATCCTGTACGCATCGATTATTTATGGTTCATTCAGTTCAGCCTGGGGCGTGGATTTTGCGCCAACCCTTAAATGGTGGTCAATGACCGTCACTCGCGGGGTTGAAGCCATATTAGACACCACTTTCCTTAGTGCCCTGGCTACGCCTTTTGCAGCCATCCTGGGAATGATCATCGCCTGGCTCGTGGTTAGAAAAAAATTCACCGGAAAGGATGTCCTGGATTTTACATCCAACCTCGGCGGTGCAGTTCCCGGTACCATCCTCGGTATTGGCTTCATCCTGGCATTTAATAAACCGTCCATCGCCCTGGCGATCGGTATTTATGCGGTTCTGGCGTTATTCTATGCACAAATTATTGGAAAAAGTGCTTCAGAACGGATCAGTATCCTCGTTCTGGGTACTGCATTGGGAGTTTTGCTGACTAAGATCGATGTTATAGGAACGACACTGGGAATAGCATTACCTGTGATTAGCGAAAGTACAATTTTCTATATTGTGGGTGGAATTTATTTATTAATTGCACTGGTTTTGCTGATCACACAAAGGAAATTTTCTTTATCGATCGTTACTGCTCTGTTTGGATTTTATTTGATGTCTACGAACTGGGCAGTTCAGATAGCAAAACCAATTGTTGATTTCAGCCGATCACTTGAAAGAGGGTTTTGGAGCAACGCTGCTGTTCAATTTGCAGATTATATAAAAGTCCTTCTTCAACCAACTCCATCATTATTGGCGATCGTGTACATTTTTAGCGGGGTGATTATCTTGCAGAACATGAAAAGCCACTGGGTCAGGTTAAGCCTTGGTGTGGTTGGGTTGGTTGTTCCTTGTGCATTATCGTTTATTGGTGTGCCATTTGCACTGACAGGTGGTGCATACATTATCATGGCAGCTTTTATCGTTCGCAGCCTGCCAGCTTCAGTCCGCTCCGGTGTGGCGGCTTTGCAGCAGATCGATCCTTCCATCGAAGAAGCCTCCAATATACTGGGTGCTGATGCCCAGTATACCTTTAGAAAAGTCACGCTTCCCTTAATCCTGCCGGCTCTCTTTGCAGGTCTTATTTTTAGTTTCACCAGGCATATGACCAGCCTGTCTGCGATCATTTTCCTGGTCAGTGCCAAGTGGAGGATCGTAACTGCCTCGATTTTAAGCGAATGGGAGCAGGGTGGTGTGAGTATAGCGGCAGCTTATTCCACGGTCATCATCATATTTGTTATGATCGCGATAATAGTACTCAACCTGATTGTCAATAAGTTATTTAAAGGCAGAGGTTCAGTTGATATGAGCCAGGGTTTTTAATTATTTTTAATCGAGGTAAATCAATGTATTTAAAACTGGAAAATATTACCAAGATATTTCCTCCCCAAGGCAGCGGAGGGGTTGAAGTAATCGCAGTCAATGATGCCAACCTGGAGATCAAAAAAGGTGAGCTGGTCACTCTTTTGGGACCCAGCGGGTGTGGAAAAACAACAACACTGCGGATGATCGCCGGCTTCGAGTTTCCAACAACAGGCAAGATCATTCTGGATGAACAGGAGATAAACGCCCTGCCTCCTCACAAACGGGAAATGTCCATGGTCTTCCAGAGTTATGCCATCTTCCCCCACTTAAACGTTTTTGAAAATGTTGCCTATGGATTAAATGTTCAACGCCTTCCCAAGTCTGTTGTCAGGGATAGGGTTGGCAAAGTCCTTGAACTGGTGCATCTGGAAGGTTATGGCGACAGGGCACCTACACAGTTATCAGGCGGGCAGCAGCAGCGCGTTGCTTTGGCACGCGCACTTGTTATGGAACCAAAAGTACTGTTGATGGATGAACCACTCTCAAACCTGGATGCAAAATTACGCGAAGAAATGCGTTTTGAGATCCGTAGAATTCAGAAGGAATTAAACATCACCAGTGTTTACGTCACCCACGATCAGATCGAAGCCATGACACTTTCAGACAGAATTGTCATTATGAACCAGGGAATTATCGAACAGATCGGTACACCAGTGGAAATCTACCGATTTCCGAATAGTAAATTTGTCGCTGATTTCATCGGCCGGGCAAACTTCGTGACAGGGAAAGTGCGGGAAAAGAAAGGAACCAACCTATCAGTTGATGTACTTGGCAGGACAGTTGAACTGACCGATATTGAGCGTGACTTTAATACAAACGAAATAGTTACTTTGATCGTACGTCCCGAGATGATCCGCATCAAGAAAACCGGAGAATTATTTGAAGGGACCATTTGCAGGGCGGTATACCTGGGCGATGTGATCGAATACGATGTCGAAGTCAACGGGCAGATCCTCACGGGAATGGAATCAGATCCGTATATTATGGAACTCTTCCCGGAAGGTGAGCAGGTGGTGGTGGGATTTGCCGAAAGCAGCATACAGGTGCTTCCTGGCGAGTAACGAGTTGCCCAATTATGACATCGTCATGATCGGTAACTTTGCCAGGGACAAGGTAATCGTTGATGGCGTTGAGCAAATAACTTCAGGCGGGGGGGTCTATTATGGCAGTGTTGTGGTTAAACGCCTGGGAGCCAGTGTTGCAGTAATCACGCGTCTTCGCAGGAGCGACTTCCCTTACCTTGAAGAGCTCCGCAGCGAAGGCGTTGTTGTTTATGCAACTCCAGCTAATGACACTTCAGGAATAGCCAATTATTACCGGTCATCCGATATGGAAACGCGGATATGCAAGCCGATCGGTTTTGGTGGCAGGTACGACCTTGAAGATTTCCCGGACTTTTCAGCGAGAGTTATCCTGCTGACCCCTTTATTTGCAGGTGAAGTGGATCTGCATCTTTTACAAACATTATCACGGAAAGCCCCGCTTGGCATGGACATTCAAGGCTTTGTCCGTGTCCCAGTCGAGAATGACTTGATCTTCCAGCCATGGGATGAAATGGAAGAGGGACTGGCAAATGTCACCTATCTGAAAGTCGATAAAGCAGAAGCAGAATACCTGACCGGTTCATCAGACCTGGAAGAAGCTGTTCTCAAACTCCATGCTCTTGGTCCCAGTGAGATCATTCTAACCCAATCATCAGGTGTGACCGTTTTTGCAGAGGGGAAATTTCACTTTTCACCATTCACCCCGCGCTCATATGCCGGCAGAACAGGCAGGGGAGATACCTGTTTTTCAACCTATATCACCCGGCGCCTGACTTATGATCCTGAGACTTCCTGCCGGTGGGCAGGTCTGGTGACTTCATTGAAGCAGGAAGTACCAGGTCCCTGGAAGGGAACGGCTGGGGAGATCAAGGCTGAATTGGATCATCTCTCTTATACTGGTTAATAATCAAACAATCAAAAGTTCAATTACAATAATTCGATAATTTCCTCGGGTTTTGTTACTGGTCTTTGGCAGACGAATCCCTCGCATACATAGGCAGTTGGTTCGCCGTTCAACATCGGTCGATCTGACAAAAGTTTAGGTGCTCCTTCTGGTGGGGGATATGAAGAAGCAGCGAAACCAGGTTCGGGAGATAATTCTTGCGGACCTCTCTAATCAGTGCTTTGGTTCGCTTGTCACCCGGATCACCAACGATAGCTACTTGTTTGACCCTCCCCAGTGAAAGATCTGCTGCTGAAAGCCAGTGCGCAAAGGCGGTTGGATAACGATCAGATAGACCGGCAACCAGGGATAAGGTTTTATCGGCGATTTCCTTCGAATCTGCATTTTCAGAAAATAGTGCCAGCTTGAGCAGTGCCTGAACAGCCAGGGAATTTCCCGAAGGAGTGGCATTGTCCTGCAGGTCTTTCGGTCTGGTCAGCAGGGTCTCCCCATCAGCAGGCGTATCGAAAAATCCACCCGCTGGATCACTGAATCGTGCGATCATATCTCTTGCCAAATCAACCGCCTCCACGAACCAGCGGTTATTGAAATCGGTCTGGTAGAGTTCGAGCAGCCCCAGGATGAGGGAAGTATGATCCTCGAGAAATACTTCCCTACCAACTTTTCCTGCCCGGTATGTGTGGTGCAGTTTTCCATCCGGTCGCAGCCTGCTTAACAAAAATTCTGCATTGCGAACGGCGATCTCAAGATATTCTTTGGATTGAAGTACACGCGCTGCTTCTGCGAAAGCAGCCAGCATCAATCCATTCCAGGATGTCAGTACTTTATCATCCGTTCCGGGGCGAATTCGTTTGGAGCGTACGGCAAGAAGTTGTGCATGGCAGCTGGATAATTTCGCGTTGACCTCCTGCGGTGTGATCTTGAAGCGATCAGCAAGGGCTGCATCATCCACGGATCGATGCAGGACGATTTTTCCATCCCAGTTTCCGAAAGGAGTGATTCCATAGGCAGTTTCGAAAAAGCCAGCATCATTACCCAGAATATTTTGGATCTCGTCCAAAGTCCACACATAGAATTGCCCTTCTTCACCTTCCGAGTCTGCATCCAGGCTTGAAAAAAACCCGCCTTCTGGTGCCAGCATCTCACGGATGATGAAATCAAGGGATTCCTCGACCACCTGCCTGTAGAACGGTTCCTTCTTCACCTGCCAGGCATGCAGGTACGCCTGGATAAGCTGGGCATTGTCATACAACATTTTTTCAAAATGAGGTACATGCCAATTGTTGTCGGTCGAATAGCGTGAAAAACCACCACCGACGACATCATACATTCCGCCGCTTGCCATGGCTGTCAATGTATGCAGTGCGGGTTTGAGTGCATCCGCATTGCCGGCTTTGTGGCGACGCAATAGAAATTCGATCACCATCGGCATGGGGAATTTTGGCGCAGATCCCCAGCCGCCATGCTCCGATTCATATTGGTCGATCAAGCTGCGGGTGGCTTTTGCAAGTGTTTCGCCGGTGAATTCCCCCTCGGCCTTACTCGGTTTACTCTGTTTAACCATAAGGTCAGCGATCTGCTGGCTTGAACGCAGGATTTCGGCATGTTGCTCCGACCATGCTTTTGCGATGGAACGCAGGAGATCTTTGAAGGCGGGCAATCCATGCCGTGCAGTCGGGGGGAAATAGGTGCCGCCGTAAAATGGATGCAGGTCGGGTGTCAGAAAAACCGACATCGGCCAGCCGCCCTGGCCTGTCATGGCTGTCACCGCCGACATGTAGATGCTGTCCAGGTCGGGACGTTCTTCGCGATCCACCTTGATGCTGATGAAATGATCGTTCAGCAAGGTGGCTGTCTCCGGGTCCTCAAACGATTCGTGAGCCATCACGTGGCACCAGTGGCATGCTGCGTAACCGATGCTTAAAAAAATGGGTTTGTCTTCCCGCCGTGCTTTTTCGAGGGCTTTGGCATCCCATGGATGCCAGTCGACCGGATTTTCTGCATGCTGCAGAAGGTAGGGCGATGTGGAATGGATCAGGTGATTGGACATGGTTGAAGTTTACAGTCTAAAGATTAATCTTTGCTGAAAATAAATAACGATCAAACTAAGTGATAACCAGTTATCTGATCTGGCAATTACCTAGATGATCCCACCGAATATTATCTCAATAAAAAAAATTGAGGATAGTTAAGATAACTTGGGTGGCTCCATGATCAACTCAATTTCAATAATCACTTTTTGGAAGCTTCGTCAACTGATGGCTTGTTGCGTATCCGGGTCGAAAAGGTGGCTCTTATTCATATCGAACGCAACAAGTACCTTCTCACCTACGCCAAAATCAGTGCGCGGGTCGACCCTGGCAACAATTTTGTCCTGTCCAACGACCATGTATAAAAAGATCTCGTTACCCATTAATTCAGTCACATCCACCTTGGCTTCCACATTGGCTGCAGAGATACCGGATGGAACATAGGCGGGATTATGAATATCCTCAGGCCGGATACCAAGAATGACTGGTTTATCCACGAAAGGCTGATACGCCTTCATGAATTGGGTTGGAACGGGGACGGTGAACGTTTCTGTTTCCAGGACCAATTTTCCATCCTGCTTCTGTAATCTGGCTTTGAAAAAGTTCATGGCAGGAGAGCCGATAAATCCAGCCACAAATATGTTCTGTGGGTGATCATAAAGCATTTGTGGTGTGTCCAATTGCTGCAGAATGCCTTTGTTGATCACAGCAATACGAGTTGCCATGGTCATGGCTTCCATCTGGTCATGGGTCACGTAGATGAATGTTGTTCCCAGGCGTTGGTGCAGCTTGGTGATCTCCGACCGCATGGACATTCGCAGCTTGGCATCCAGGTTGGAGAGGGGTTCATCAAAGAGGAAGACTTTAGGCTCGCGTACAATGGCTCGTCCAACAGCGACGCGCTGCCGTTGACCACCGGAAAGCTGGCGAGGTTTTCTTTTTAGCAGATCTTCGATCCCGAGGATCTCGGCAGCTTCGTTTACTCTTCGATTGATCTCTTCCTTGGAAGTTTTGCGTAATTTGAGACCGAAGGCCAGGTTATCGTAGACCGACATATGAGGGTATAAAGCGTAAGATTGGAATACCATGGCTATATCCCTGTCTTTGGGGGCAATACCATTAACCACGATGTTGTCGATCTTGATCACACCTTCAGTGATTTCTTCAAGACCTGCCAGTAATCTTAAAGCAGTGGTTTTTCCGCAACCTGAAGGACCAACAAAT
Source organism: Anaerolineales bacterium (assembly GCA_035283125.1). Classification (GTDB taxonomy): domain Bacteria; phylum Chloroflexota; class Anaerolineae; order Anaerolineales; family Villigracilaceae; genus UBA12087. The sequence continues at coordinate 116,548 of DATEUN010000020.1, read as the reverse complement.
ACAAGGAATTCCTTGTCTTCTATTTTCAGGTTCAAATCACTGACAGCAATGGTGCTGCCGAATTCCTTTGTAACATGTTCATAAGTAACGCTAGCCACACTAACCTCCTGTCTGAAAGAGTATCGTGATTTAATTATAGCAAGAATATAATATTCCAGCTTGTGAATGCATAATGAATTTATAAATGAAAGGAAGCTGTCCAATTGGACAGCTTCCTTTTGTTGATTAATATGCTTGAACCAGGATTTATTGCTGGGTGTCGATTATTGCCTGTGCAGCAGTGGCATCCAGATCAGCAAGAACTGTAGGAATATCCGTATCACCTGCCAGAAGGACGCTGAAGGAGTTTTGTACTTCACGTCGGACAGATGTCCAGGAAGGCCATGCAGGTTCTGCCATTCCGAATTGAACCAGGTCAAGGCCGACAGACCAAAGAGGATTGGCGGCTGAGTAATCTGTCAGGAAGGCTGCTGTATCCGAACGGGTCGGGTAATAAGCGCTGCCTCCGATCCATTTCGCCTGTACCTCGGGGGAGGTCAAGTATTTCAGGAAGACCCAGGTAGCCATCATTCGTTCGGGGTTGGTGTTGCCAATGGCTACATACTGGCCGAACAGGTTGACTGCTTGTCCACCATCTTTTCCCGGGAAGGGGATCAGAGTCCATTCATCCTTGATGGCACCTTCTGCTTCGAAAGCTGAAATCTGGTAAGCCAGTCCAGCAGTTGAGCTCATGGTGAACAAGGCTTTTCGGCTGGCAAACTCGGGGTTGGGGTAGCTTTCAGTGGTGAATGTACAACCACTGTCCTGAAGATCCTTCAGGAATTCAGCAACATCAACAACAGTCTGGTCGCTGAAATTGTAGGCAGATTTGTCAGCATTCAACATATCCCCACCGTTAGCGAATGTAAATGAAGCTACATTCGATGCGCTGGCGTAAAGCACCAAACCACCGGTTCCGTCATTATCAGGATTGTCATCATTGCTGTTGGCTTCCTGTGCAGCGCATGCCTGTTCTTTAAATTCTGCATAATTTGTAGGTGCAGAATCAAAGCCAAGTTCCTTGGCCCACTGCGTGTTGTATGTGATCACATTTGCAGATTGGCTGATCGGGAAGGCAAACTGAGTTCCATCGGGGGCTTTTCCACCATCGATCGAACCTGGGTAGAAGGCAGCCAGGTCGTCTGCGGACAAGCCGAAGTAAGCATCATTAATGAGGGAGCTCAGGTCGACAACAGTATCAACTGCAAACCAGTTAGCCATGGCGTTTGAATAACCAGTGACCAGATCAGGAATATCACCGGATTGAATGGCTGCGTTGAGGGCATCTTCAAGCGCACTGTAACTGCCCTGGTCAACAGCTTCCACCGTAATGCCCCATTCGTTGCTTGCGTTGAAGTCATCCACGATGGCAAGCATGGTTTCATTCGGCAGACCAGTTCCCCAGACATGCCAGAACTGTACGGTCTGACCGGTTGGATCAATGGTCGGCATAAGCGGTGCTTCTGTCGCTGCTTCCGTTGGAGCCTCAGTTGGCATAAAGGCTTCTGTTGGGGCTTCCGTTGGTGTGGCTGCAGGCGCACATGCTGCCAGGACCATGGACAGGACGACTGATGTGAATAAGCCGACCTTCAAAATTTTTGTAAACATGATTTTTCTCTCTCCTTTATGAATGAACAAGATGTTCCTAATATTATTCTTGGTGAAAATTTGATAAATTAATTGTTGTTCATTTACCTCCTTTCTATTAATTTTAACCTTTTAATCCACTTCGGGAAATACTTTCTGTGAATTGTTTCTGCGTAAAGAAGTATAGTACAAGAATGGGTAGGATGGCAATAAAAGCTCCGGCCATCATCAGGTTTATCATCTGACCAGCTTCACCGATGAAACTGAAAAGCCCCACCGAAATAGGTCGCCAATCCTGGGAAGTGGTGACTAACATAGGCCAGGCTAATGCATTCCATGTTCCGATGAATGATAGGATGATGATCACCAGGATGGGAGCTTTTGAGAGCGGCATAACCACGCTCCATAGAAAGCGTAAATGTCCGGCACCATCAATCTGCGCGGCATCATATAGTTCATCGGGTATCTGTGTAAAGAATTGTCGTAACAGGAAGATCGAAAAAACGCTGCCCATGAATGGGATGGTGAGAGCCGGCCAGTTATTGATCCATTTCAGCGTTCCGATACGGCCCAGCCATGTAACAGTAAGAAAATTGGGAATAATGGTGACCATGGCAGGGATCATCATGGTACTTAATAACACTGCGAAGATCAAGTCTTTACCGGGGAATTTGATGCGCGCAAATGCATAGGCAGCCAGGATGCTGAAGGTTAATTCACCGCTCAAGGTCAACAGTGTGATTCGCACGCTGTTCCACATGTAGAGGGAAAAATCCGCTTCCTTCCAGGCATCAATATAATTTTCAAAATGGATGGAAGGTGGCAGGATGTTTGTTCCTTGAGCATCTCCGATCGTCATCAACGAGGTCGAAAGCATCCAGAAAAATGGATAGATGGCGATTAAGATCCCTATGATCAAGAACAGGTATGTTGAGATATTACGAAGTCGCATAAACATCGGGACGTGATGTGACTTTCCTTGCTTCTTATAATGTGTTTTATCCATAAAACACCCTGGATCCCTGGATCTTGTTGTTAATTAAAGTCAGACAAAGAATGATCGCAAATAGAACAAAAGCCATGGCGGATGCGTAACCATATCGTAATTTTTCAAAGAATTCCGAAAAGATCACCACGCTGAACGTGTCAGTGGTCTGCAATGCTGCATCCAGCCGCATCACCCAGATATGGTTGAATGCCTTAAATGTTCCGATAATGGAGATCAGTGTCAGGAAGTATGTGGTTGGAGATAATAATGGGAAGGTGATGTAACGAAAGATTTGCCATTTGTTGGCGCCATCTACTTCTGCAGCTTCTGACATATCCTTTGAGATATTTCCAAGACCTGCCAGGTAGATTACCGTATCATATCCCACGAATACCCAGATGGAATAGAGCATGATCGCCACCAGGGCCAGGCTGGGTCCATTAGCCCACGTCGGCCAGGTTTCGATTCCAAATTTAGTTGCAATAAGTTGAAAGATCCCTTTTGGTTCCCACAACCACTGCAGCGGTTCAAAACCCAGGAACCGTAGTATTGAATTAACTGGAGCCTGCAACCGGTTGGAAAACAGCTGCCGAAATACTGCTGCACTGGCGACTGTGGGTGTTACATAAGGCAGGAAGAACATCATGCGGAAAAATTGCGATCCCTTCAGGTTTTGGAAGAGCAGAATCGCCAGGAACAAAGAGATTCCCAATTGGAAAGGAACTGTACCCAGGGAGTAAAAGACGGTTGCCCGCAGCCCCACCCACAGGTCCTTATCCCCTGATGCAACGATCGTTGGTATCACACCGATCATAATCCAGCCGCCAACCATAAAAACCATGGCTGCCAGCAAACGCATAAAGAAGAGCAGCATACTGTTCTGATCTTTGGCACGATTCCAGACCAGCCAGCCGATGAATAACAGGATCACTCCCGAAGAAATACTGATCAATTGGGGCAGAATGCCCGGGTCGACGCCGGTCTCAACTGAGGCGGAATATACTGCCATCACCTGCGAATAAACGAAATACAGGACAATTACACCGGTTCCTGCAGCCAGCCAGGCACTTGCAAGCCTGAATTGGCTTTGCAAATTCTGTGGATCCCGCCAAAAATACCAGCTTGCAGCCATGATAATGACGGCAGCTGCCAGTATAATAAGCATTTGTGAACGGGCCTGGAGTACAGCAGGCACTGTCGCTGCTTCATGCAGCAATTGAACGAAAAGCTGGCGCGTTTTTTCGACCCCTGTTATTTTGCCGGCGATATCCAGTATGTTGGGTAAAAGAATGATCGTCCATCGAATAAAACTCAACGTAAATGCCGCAATGAGCAACCCCGGCAGGTTAAGCAGCCAGAAGAGACCGGGTTTAACCTTCATGTCTTTATGGATTTTTTGAAATTGGATGAAAGCCAAAACTAGGGCTCCAATGCCGATCACAAAAACCATGAAGTAAGCCAGATTTCCAATAGCTGCTGTGTAATTTGATAATCCGAGAAAATCTCCGCGTTTCAGACGCCATTTCTGCATGCTGACATAAAGGGCAAAACCAACTGGAAAGATCCCAAAGATGAAGATCAGTATGACCGAAGGGGCGATCATCAGGTACCCGGTCGCATATTCACGCCATGCCCGTAATCGTTTTCGGGAGATCCCGGTTTTGATCCTCATTATTCCAGGTTGGTTCGTCGCAGGATTATCCAAGATTCTTCTCCTATTCTTTAAGAGTGAGATTGCCTTGATCCCAATCTACGTTTGCCGATGGTGGAAAAGGTGTTTTTACGCGCGAAAAAGAGAACCCGGCTGCACCTGCATGCCCGCCTCCCCCAAACTTGCGTGCAATTACAGATACGTCCGTCATTTCTGAAAAAAGGGTGACCGTTGTGGCCACAATGTTATTTTGCATGGTATCAAAATAGCAATAGGCGATATCGTAGCCACAATCCCTGATATATTGACCGATATCCCCATTTCCCTTTTCATTTACTGCCAGGGTTTTGTGACCTTCAAATTGAACTACAAATCCCCGTTCCTGTACCATGCGTTTGATCTCTCGAAGCCGGATAATGTTGGATTGATGACCTTCTGCAGTTATATTTTCCAATAAAGCTTTATCGTTGTCAAGCAGAGGTCGCCAAAGATCATCATTCCATGCTTCATAATTCCGATTATACAAACCTTCATTGAAGTCGCCAGTTTCTTTTTCAGCCCAACGCCATATGTCCCGGTCACCTACCAGGATGATGGCTCTCGGGACCGGTCGTTCCGGGAAAAAATACTTCCAGCTTAGCACACAAGCAGCTTCATCGATGCTTCTTAAACCAACCCAATTCCTGGAAACTTCTCCCAATTCAGTGATGGCACTTTTATGATGATCGATCCAAACCAAAGCTCTCCCATCAGCCATTCGTTCCATGTCCTGGCGCGGGAATGAAAAATCCACAACAATTACTTTATCAGCTTTTTCCACTTCCCCCCAGGGGATCGGTCGCCCATCGTAATCCACTTCAAAGAGAGTAACTTCCTCTCCGAGGGCATAACGGACCACAGCTCCGCTGGCTCGCCCATCGGCATCATTATGATGGAAGCAGATCGTTTTCGTCATGGTTTGAAGTAAGGAATGACCGAGCCATCAACTGTCTGTGCTGGTTGGAACCCAAGCAGGTAGGCAATCGTGGGGGCGTAATCGACGACACGCACTGAGGGAATGGGGCTTGTCATGGGGGTGATCCCTGCACCGGCTGCAAAAAAGATCGTATGCATATCTGCCAGTGAACTGTCATAACCATGCTGCCCATAATATTCAGCAGGGGCAAAAATGAAATCATTGCCACGCCAACTATCCGGCACGTATCCGGGATTAGCCTGGGCAAAAATATCCCCCGAGTTGGGATGATCCAGGCTGATGCTTCCCAGTTGATCATGGGGGAGAACGCGGCCAAACACCTTCTCACCAGTGGCTGGATCCACCAGGTTCGTAAAGAGATCGATGATCTGCGCCTGGATAGTTGGGTACTCTGCTTCTGTTACGATCCCGCCTCCTTTTTCCCTGCCGACAAGGTTGATGTAAACATGTACGGCACCGCCGGATCCAATTGCAAACGCTTTGGATTTATTGATGATCACGGCATTCTGACTGTCGAGAGTCAGCAGCCCGGCTTGCTCCAGGATGGTATTCACGAACACACTGGTGTGGATGGTGGTCATGCCATGATCGCCCACCATGAAGACAGTGGTTTTCTGCAGGTCAAATGCCTCCAGCATGGTCTGCAGAGCCTGGTCGGCAATCCTGGCGGCATCCTTATAGTAACCATCGTATTCGGCAGCTTTTTCTGCAGAGTAGTTTAACTGCCGCTCTGATTTCATTAGGAATTGGTGCCCGGCGGAATCGAATGGATCCTGCCAGGTCAACAACAGGTCGGGATGGTAGGTTGTGTACATCCAGCTGGCGACATCTGCCATGTAGTTGGATTGGCGCTCGAGCATGGACAGGTAGTCCGTTTCAGTGATCCAGCCATGTTCCATGGCGTAATAATCAGCACCTGGTGGAAAGAAACCAAATTTCTGGTTGATCTCATCCTGCATATCAGCCGGGGATGCATTGTTATGGTTTACGCCGCTTTGGAAAAGGACCACCTTTTCGCTTGTAATTTCCTGGATGAGGAAATCAGCCCCGCTGTATGCCCTCGGCAGCAGCACAAGGGAACCCCATTGATCGACTTTCAGGATCTGGGCAGGTTCAAGACCGGAAGGTGCCTTGTTCAGAACGACCGTATCGTAATTCATGGTGCCATCATCTGTTGAGTCAATGACGCACACGAAAACAGAACCGACACTCTGAATGGAGAATTCTCCTTCAAGCGGTGCGCTATACGAGGCTGGCAGGTCTGTCCAGCTTTCTGCAGGTGCAAGCTCCAGAGTGCGCTGCGTTGAGTAGGCATCCTCGATCCCAAAACCGACCGTATAATCCGCTTCCTGACCTTTCAGGCTCGGTGAACCACCAACAAAGAAAACGGTTGCAGTGGTCAGCCCATTCTTTTTGGCAGTGACCCAGATCGGTTTGGCATCATCCATGGTCTCATTGAAACCCACCCGGTACCAGTAAAAATCGTCACCGGTTACGTGGAAGCTGTTGGAAGTGATCCCGGTGTGCGTGGGGAATGAACCCGATGCGATGCTGTTGTGGGCAGCAGCAGTTAACGATGGGTCAATGGTTTGGGCAAACTCAGCCCGGATGCCATCCTTGACAAAGGATGAAAAGGTGGGCAGCACGCCCGTATCCATCAGGTCGTATAGGTAGTCAGCCCGGGAACCGTCCCATGAGATAAGCACGACCGGGTTGCGCGGAACCTGGGTGGCTGTTGCAGTATTTGCAGCTGTTGGGTTTGGTGGGGTTGTAGTAGAACTTGCGGGGGGTTCTGTTGCAGAAGAGGTTGGTTGCGGAGCACAGGCTTGCAGGCTTGTCAGGATCAAGGTGAACCCGATCAAGACCGATAACATTTTTCTCATCTTGCTCTCCCTTAATTTGGATGGATATATTCTAAATCAAAAACAGGGATATGAGCAAGGGGATCTTGCATTTGATGTTATTTTGGAGAGTTAATAAGACTCATGGTATCATGAAAACTCGGAGTAAAACCGATATAGCATGACATCTAATATATAATGGGAGGCATAATAAGACTGGATAATAACAGGGTGTAAAGTCTCCACAGAATTATATCGGTAGAGGACTAACCCTCTTAGCGTTATCCATATATATTCTTTCTAATATCGATTTTGCTTGATCTGACTTGTCTTCCCAGTCCTTTCCATTATTATCAACCCTGTAATAATTCTCATGATTCTGCCAAACGCTTTCCAATAATCGGTCCAGCCATCGGGCTTCATCAAGGCTCTCCGAACGATGTGCTTGCGGCTAATTATGGTAGGCTTGTTCTGCTCCATCTGCTGCTGTTACGAGATGGATTACTGCAGCATAGCGCTGGTAGTGCCGTTCCAAAGTTGTTTCTGTGCAGATAAAGAATTCATCCTCAGTCCAACTGCGGTCCAGCCAATAAGCTAGCGGATCCAGGCTGCCCCGGTTGTAAAGGATGATTTGCCTGAATTCTCCATTGAATTCTCGTAGCGATTGATCTTCCTGCTCCAGCTGTAACCGTTCCGTTTCGAGTTGGAACATTTTTTCCTTAGAGGAGATTCCTAATTCACCTGCCAATGAAAAAACTTCAGGCAGCAATATGAACCGATCCATCCAGGCAGACATCCCTATCAGCATGGTCAAGGTATGCAATTCAAACTCTTGGCAAACCATCACGATCAAGATTGCGACACCGCCGAGACTCCCAAGTGTAAATAAAATAGGTCCCAGCAGTGAAGTCCGAAACAATAATGTGATCAACCAGCCCAATCCTGAATATAGTGGTGAAAGGTACATCCATTTCTGCTTTATTGCTACCACACGCTCAAGTGGGATCAAAATACCAAAAAAACCCGGAGATTATTAAAGGACCATGCAACATCACGAGTGAGGGAGTCAATGCTGGTAATTGCCAGCCAAACCGCAAAAGGCCGGCCTATAATGCGGCAAGTAATGCGAGGATGGAAAGAATAAGAAAAGGAATTGGAATGCGATTGGAAATTGATTTCTTGCGTTTATTCTAACGTTGGTTGCATAATTTACTAAAATCAAGTGATGTATAATCTACTAATAATTAACATGTTCGCATTAAAGAATTTTCTAGGGTTTTTGGAATTCGAGGAAAGTAGCTAAAATGACTCGTCCAAAATCACCTGTGCGTCTTGATTGGATGGATCCCGCAGTCTGCTCGCTGGACTATCGCTTGAAGATTATCAGCCGTTTGCCATTCTTCAAACATCTACCTCGAGAAGCGATATCCAAAATCAATACTTTATTTCAAGACCGCGATGTATCTGTCAATGAACGGATCTATTTTGAAGGGGACGATGCAGAACAACTTTACCTCGTTGCAATGGGAAAAGTGAAATTAGTGCGCAACCCTATCTCGGGGCGTGAAGTATTGCTGGATATTTTGCATGGCGGCGAATACTTTGGCACCTTTTCGATTTTCGGCGGTCGCACCCATTCAGAAACTGCCATTGCGCAGACCGATTGTTGCATACTGCAAATTTCGTCTACAGATTTTGAAACCATCCTTACATATTATCCCGATATAACACGCAAAGTGCTTGAAACTGTCAGTCAACGGTTGGCGGAATCGCAGGAGATCGTCAAACAGTTGAGCGCTTACTCCGTTGAACAGCGTATCGCATCCGCATTATTGCGCTTGGTGAAAAAACTAGGCGAAACACGCGAACAAGGTGTATTGATCCAGTTACCGTTTTCGCGTCAAGATTTGGCAGCAATGACGGGCGCAACCACGGAAACCGTCAGTCGTATAATGAGTCGTTTTGGAGAGGCAGGGGTGATCAAATCTGGACGCAAATGGGTGACCATCCTGGATATACCCCGCCTGGAAGAACTGGAATTGGGGTACAGTTAATTGATTTGAATCATGTAAGTATTGATTGGGGAAGGGTACACTGGGGGTATAAAGTTCAAACTAATAAAGGAGATAAGAACATGAACACTCTGACCCAACCCTTAAGAGAAGAACACAAGGAATTGTTTCCAAATGTAGACCGCATCCGCCAGGTCGCTGAATTGATTGGAGAAGCACCGATTGCTGATATTCGCAGCGGCGTGGAGGAAGTTTACGACTTCCTGGCAAACCATCTAAAACCGCATGCCGAGGCAGAAGAGGCAGCGCTCTATCCGGTCGTACAAAAAGTACTTGGCAGCCCTGATTCCACCAAAACAATGAGCCGTGACCACGTGGAAGTCGGTCTCTACATTGAAGAACTGGCAACCTTGCGGAAAGGACTTGCAGATAAGTCGTTGACAACCACGTACTCCAAACCTCTGCAACGTGTCTTGTACGGCGTGTACGGGTTGGTTAAAGTCCACTTTGCCAAGGAAGAAGAAGTCTACCTCCCAATCCTTGACAAAAGTCTCTCGCCCGAATCTGCACAGGAGATGTTCGAAGCAATGGAAGCGGCAGCACATAACGCCAAACAGGCTGCACAAGCTTGATACGTAGAGAAGGCTTGATTTCAAATCAAGCCTTCTCTTTACAAAATTGAAGCAGAAATCCTCGTCAATTGGAAGGAACGCAATATCAAATCCCAAGCACCCACGCGTGGTCATCATCGGAGCCGGGTTTGCAGGGTTATGGGCTGCCCGAAACTTATCACATTCGCAAACCGACGTGCTGGTTCTGGACCGCAACAATTATCATACTTTCTTTCCGTTGCTCTACCAAGTTGCAGCAGGAGAGCTTGAAGCGGATGATATTGTTTATCCCGTGCGGAGCATTCTGCGTGGGCAGCAAAATATTCGCTTTCTCATGAATGAAGTTACAAAGGTAGACCTTGCTGCCAAACAAGTCCGAACTGCAGATCACGTTTTCCCCTACGATTATCTGATCCTAGCCATCGGCAGCACAACACATTTCTTTGGGGTAACTGGAGCAGCCCAGTATTCCTTCCAACTGAAGACCCTCGAGCAAGCAATCGCTCTGCGTAACCATATCCTGTTCCGATTTGAACGTGCACTGTGCGAACCTGACTCTGAGAGGCGGCAACAAATGTTGACTTTTGCCATTGTTGGCGGCGGGCCAACCGGGGTGGAATTTGCTGGCGCACTTGCTGAACTGATACGTGGTCCAATGGCGAAAAACTATCAGGCTCTCGAACCCCAGGAGATCCATATTCTCCTGCTGGAGGCAAAAGACCGACTGCTGGCCTCATTCCCGGAAAAATTGGGAACCTATGCTGCAAAACGGCTGACTGAAATGGGGGTGGAGGTACGCTTGAAGGCAACGGTGAGTGAAATTACAGCAGATCATGTACGGCTTAAGGATGAGACAACAATTCCACTCGAAACCGTGGTTTGGACTTCAGGAGTGCGCGGTGAGACTTTCAATGCAGAACTTCCAATTTTACGGAATGGACAAGTGAAGGTTCTCCCGACGCTTCAGACCCAAGAGCACCCCGAGGTTTACGTGATCGGTGACCTGGCTTACCTGGAGGAAGGCGGACACTCACTCCCAATGCTCGCCCCGGTTGCTACGCAACAAGGACAAACAGCCGCCAAAAACATTATTCTCCAGGCAAACGATAAAACACCAGTTCCCTTCCACTACCGAAACCGGGGTACGATGGTAACCATCGGCCGAAATGCTGCCATTGCCCATGTGTGGAGACACGCATTCACTGGCTTTCCAGCCTGGATTCTATGGTTGAGCATTCACCTTTATGGCCTGATCAGCTTTCGTAATCGCCTGCTTGTATTAATCAAATGGGCTTGGGATTATCTTTTTTTTGAACGCGCCGTGAGCTTGATTGAAACTTTGCCGGTTTTGAATACAAACTCGAAAAAACTCTGAGGAGGCAAGAGACCTAATATCCAATCAGAAACAGTCGTTATTTCTGATGATAATATCCGTATCGAAAGGAGATTTACAATGAAATTTATCAACTTGATGGAGAACCTGAAATTCGGAATTAATGACCCACATGCTGAACCTCTTCACGTTGACGCGCAGGGACGGGCGATCCTTTTCACTCTAAAGCCTGACCAATCCATTCGTGAACACAATGCGCCTAGTTCGCCATTTTTTGTGGTGGTATTAAAAGGAAAAGGTATCTTTGCCGGTGGCGATGGCGTTGAGCATACCTGTGAACCAAATACACTGCTTGTATTTGATGCTGGTGAACAACACGCAATCCGCGCTGTTGAGGAGCTGGTCTTCGTAGGTTTTTTGCACGGAGCGCCTGGTTATCAATAATAAAAACTCTCGTTTCACAACCACCAACATCAATAATTGGCATACTTCAAGAACATCCGAAGCAAGTCAAGAAAAAGTAATCGTCAATGAAATGTTAGTCTGTTTTTGATAGAGAATTTTATCTTCAGGGAAGGTGACAAAGCACAAAAGATGCAATTTCATGGGAGGTGAAGATATCAATAGGTGTGAGTCTGACTATAATTCCAGGGAGCATAATTAAGTCAGCGATCAAACAATCTCACCAGAGTCTAGCTGGTTAGAAAATGAACCCATATTGATACTAAATCGAAGTGAATGGTGAAGAAGATTATCGAGAAATCAAGATTCAAATCAAAGAATTAGTAGATTCATCAAGTAGACATCCTCAAACAGGTTCCATCGCTATGAGAAAGCTGGCGGAGATCAACAGCGATTGCATAAGTATCAGCCGGCAGGTTTTATTGAAATCTATTTGAGATGATTAATATTCTAAGCATAAAAAATAGATCAACAAGCTTAGTAGCATGTTAACTGTTTTTAAAATTTTGATGCAACATTTTTCGAAATTCTACGACTGAAGATTAACAAAAGGATAGGCGCACTTGTGGGCTTCAAATAATTATTTTTATAACTCTTTTTCCTGAATCTGATTACCTTTGCAAGATGTTCTTGGAGAGCAAATCATTTGGCTTCGTAAATGCATCTCCAGATTTTTCGAATGAAAAGAACATTGCATGACGTGCTGCCTGGCTTGATACCAACTGATAAATATTAAATTGTTTTAACAGATATCCCTAATGTTTACCTCTTTAAAATTTTACATTTTATGATGATTATCGCTATTGTAATTTCCCTTTTTTTGTTGGAAAATTATAAAGATAAAACCTTTTCTTTAAAGGAGTAAGAAATGGACATGACAGCAGCTGAACCAGAGAGACTTTCCCCGTGGTGGCGTAATTCCGTCATCCTGGTGTTGATTGTAGGATTTTCGATCCTAATCGGGCTGACCGTTCGTGCCTACCGGGATGCTCCACCCATTCCAGAACAGGTTATCGGCCCTTCCGGCGAAGTGGTATTCACCGGTAATGATATCCGCTCTGGCCAGCAGATATTCCTCAAGTATGGGTTGATGGAGAACGGCTCGATCTGGGGACATGGCGCTTACCTGGGTCCTGATTTCTCAGCTGCTTACCTGCATGCTCTGGGGATATCAGTTGCCGAAAGCATTGTGATGGAGCAATATGGACAGAACTATGCAGTGCTCGATGAGAGCAAGCGGGCAACCGTGGAAGCTGATGTTGCCCTTCTTCTTAAACATAACAACTATGATGACAGTACCGGCATTTTGGTATATACACAGCCTGAAGTAGATACCTTCAATGCACAACAAATCACTTGGACGGATTATTACGCTAATCCGGGCACGGATGCAGGCTTGCAAGCAAATTTGATTCACGATCCCCTGGAGATCCGTCAATTGACCTCCTTTTTTGCCTGGGCTGCCTGGGCTTCGGTTGCAGATCGACCGGGGAGGGATTACTCTTATACCAACAATTTCCCGTATGATCCATTGGTCGGCAATAAAGCGACCACCGACGCCGTATTGTGGAGCGCTTTGAGTTTGATCGCCTTACTTGGTGGCACGGCTGTTGTGTTGTTTGCATTTGGACGTTTTAATTTCCTGGGTTGGAAAGGACATAAAGAGCATATCCACCCTCAGATGCTGCCGGGTGGGGAAACCACGGAAAGTCAAAAAGGAACGATCAAGTTTTTCTTGGTAGTTGCACTTTTACTGCTGGCGCAGGGTTTGGCCGGGGCGCTGATTGCCCATTACCGTGCAGATCCCAACTCTTTCTATGGATTGGATTTATCGGGTTTCCTACCAAGTAATATCGCACGCACCTGGCATTTGCAGACGGCGCTCTTTTGGATCGCCACATCCTATATCGCCGGGGCATTGTTTCTTGCTCCCGCGGTTGGAGGCAAGGAACCCAAGAAACAGGCATTATGGGTTAACATTTTATTTGGTGCCCTTCTCCTGGTTGTTGGCGGCAGCCTAATGGGAGAATACCTCGGGATCAATAATTGGACGGGGAAATTCTGGTTCTGGATTGGCAATCAGGGTTGGGAATTCTTGGACCTCGGGCGGTTCTGGCAGGTTCTATTGGCACTTGGCCTGGTACTCTGGGTTATTCTGCTCATACGAGCAATTTCTCCAGCGCGCAAGGATAAGGATAGGAAGGAAATTTCATCTTTATTTCTATATGCGGCAATCGCCATTCCTCTGTTCTACTTGCCAGCCCTGTTCATCACGAGCACAACCAACTTCACGGTTGCGGACATCTGGCGGTTTTGGATCATCCACTTATGGGTGGAAGGCTTTTTTGAGCTATTTGCAACTGTGATGGTGGCGATCATCTTCTACCTGCTGGGTATTGTCTCCCACCAGACAGCCGCTCGGGTGGTCTATCTCGACGCTATTCTTTTCCTGGCGAGTGGAATCGTAGGAACTGGTCATCACTGGTACTGGACAGGTCAATCCAACATTACCATGGCACTGGCTGCCGTCTTTTCTGCCCTGGAAGTTGTACCGCTGACTCTATTAACCCTAGACGCCTGGGATTTCATAAAGCTGACCCGTGGAAAGTGTGATGTTTGTGGCAAGGAAGTCTCGATCCCCCATAAATGGACTTTCTTCTTTCTGATGGCTGTGGGATTCTGGAATTTCATTGGAGCAGGCGTTTTCGGGTTTCTCATCAATACGCCGATCGTTAGCTATTATGAAGCTGGTACCATGCTGACGCCTAACCATGGTCATGCCGCCCTAATGGGCGTTTTTGGAATGCTTGGCCTTGGTTTGATGATGTTTGCGATACGTCAAGTCTTGGTGGATGAGCAATGGAAGCGTGTGGAGAAGTTCATTCGTATCTCTTTCTGGGGTTTGAACATTGGATTAGCAATGATGGTTCTCTTCTCGCTATTTCCAGGCGGCGTTCTTCAGTTACGCGATGTCTTGATTAATGGTTACTGGCATGCTCGCAGTTCAGTTTATTTAACTGAAGAGATGAGTAAACTGATCGAATGGATTCGTCTGCCCGGAGATTTAGTTTTTGGAATTTTTGGAGTCCTCCCAGCAGTTCTTGCGATTTGGCTCACCTATTGTGACATCAAAAAAACATTGCCAAATAGTCCTACTAGAAATGAAGATATTGAGTCAGGTCAAGTATGAAAATACTTGTGAATTTTCAACTTTCCCATGAGAGCAGGATTGCGCCTTTATTCGTATAAAATATGGACTGCTTGATTCAAGGCGTCAGAACTGTTCATATTTGGTTGTGGTTTCGTTACATTCTTTCATCAAGGAACAACTCGGGGGCTGTAACCAATGAACTACTGGGACAGCCCCTTGATATTAAAAATGATATTCTATTAGCTTGCGTATTCTGTCAGTAGACGTTTTTGAATAGAGGAATGAGAAGCTTTACAACAATGTTCAAATCCATCAGAGCGCCAAGGAGGTTGTCACTCGTGGCATGACGGACATAGTGGATAGCCCTACTGGACACTTAGGTCACCAAGCCACCGATCAAGACCGGTAACATTTTTCTCATCTTGCTCTCCCTTAATTTGGATGGATATATTCTAAATCAAAAACAGGGATATGAGCAAGGGGATCTTGCATTTGATGTTGTTTGGGAAGGGGAAAAGGATTATTGGATGTTTGGTGGTATCTTGTCTGGATAAATTTTTATGAATGGAAAGGAAGTCCAAAGCCAGCCAGTTTAATTTTTTACTATTTAATTAGAAGAGCCTTCAAGTATGAACAGAACCCCAAAGCAAGAAACGGAATAATAAAGCTCTTCTATGAGAAAAAATAAGAACAACCGTCATTTCCAATTGAAGAAATCGGTTGCTTTACGCCATACGAATCGCAAGCAGCGGTGATGGGGATATGTTATCCAGGAAAACAATAGAGAAAGAGACTACTCGTTCATGTATTAATAAAATAAACAGCAGGTTAATGCATCTTGCACACTACCCTGCTGTTTGTTAGTTAACTCTGCTTGGATTAATTCCCGCCCAGCATAGTAGCGGGAACCCACTTGATAAAGCTTTCAAGATGTCCCCACAGGGAGCTGTAAAAAGTGACCGCCCAGAGTATGGCAGTTGCCAGGAGAACCAGCGCTCCAAGCAAGCGGAAAGTCTTGTTTTCCTTGAACCACAGGTAGAAAGGTGCTGCAAAGATGCCACCCAACCCGGCTGTAATAAAACCGATGGCGGATATGATGGGTTCTTTGGTCAATCCAAGTGAGAGAATACGCGTACCCACTAAAATGGCATATACACCTGCAAAGAATGAGTACAGGCTTACCGGCAATAAACTCCAGCCTTGGCTAAGCGCCAGTGCGGTGCCAAGAAAGACCACACCAAAAAGAGCTGTGGTTTCACCAAAGGCGATGTTGTAACTGCCCGGCAGCGGCCATGTGAAAGTCATGGTTAAGCCGAGCACCAGAGCCAGCAGACCTGTGATGCCAAAAACTGCTGCATAAGGGCGTTGATCCTGATCGTCCATGCCTTTCCAGAGGTAGTAAGCCAGCACAAAGGTACCAGCCACCAGGTTGATCATCGCCAACGTAAGATAATCTATGAACATTTGGACTCCTTGAATATGGATTGAATTGGTATCATTTCAATAAACTGGAGGGTTGTTTCCAGCCGCCTCGATTTTCTTGGGCATATTGAAAAGATAAAATGATATCTTAAGAAGAGATTTTATTCGCAAGTTTCGTATACTTATATAAGCAGTTATGCCTGATATTGATAGGTCATTTTGCTTATAGTTTATTTATTGATTAAAGTTTGTGCAACATTCTTTCTGTTTTTTCATGAACCTTAACAAAAGAGGTGAGTCTGAAGTGTCCTTAAAGGCAGCATTATCTAGAAAGGAAACTTATAATGACTCACCAGGATGATTTTACCTTCACAAAAGAGGTTGCTGAAAAGGGATTGGATGCGATCCCTGAGATGATGAGGAGGGAAAGAGCCCTTGCCGCCACTTTACCGGAGATGTACGTTCAAGGTATCTCCACCCGCAAGGTGAAAACCAGCAACTAGGGAATAATGGATAGTTTAAGTGGGCCCGGCTGGAGTCGAACCAGCGACCAAGCGATTATGAGTCGCCTGCGCTAACCACTGCGCCACGGGCCCTAAAACACGGCTATTATAGCATTATTTCCCTGCGTACCCTCTCAACGATGACGACGCTGGTTTGACATCAGGATTTCACTCATGGAAGCGCCAAAGATGGAGGCAGCCAGTTTAAAACCGGACTCCTCCAGCCGCTGCGTAAAGAACGGCCGCAAGCCGGTCGGTTTCATCTCCCCCATCACTTTGCCATCAACATCCTGGCCGGTCTGCTCGTATTTAAAGATGTCTGTCAGAACGACCACATCACCTTCCATGCCAGCCACTTCGCTGATCGCTATGACCTTGCGCGAGCCATCCCGCATGCGGGATTGCTGAATGATCACATCGATGGCAGAGGATATCTGCTGGCGGACGATCTTGATTGGCAGGTCCATGCCTGCCATCAGCACCAGTGTTTCCAAGCGGGACATGGCATCGCGTGGGGAATTGGCATGGATGGTGGTCAGAGATCCATCATGCCCGGTGTTCATTGCCTGCAGCATGTCCAGCGCTTCCCCTCCGCGCACTTCGCCAACCACGATGCGGTCCGGGCGCATACGCAGCGAGTTGCGTACCAGGTCGCGGATCGTAACCTGGCCGCGGGCTTCCACGTTGGCAGCTTTAGTTTCCAAACGCACAATGTGGTCCTGCTGGAGCCGCAGCTCTGCCGCATCCTCTATCGTGACAATGCGCTCTTTCTCCGGGATGTAGCTGCTGAGGACATTCAGCAGGGTGGTCTTGCCAGAACCTGTTCCGCCGGAGATCAGTATGTTCAAGCGGCTGATCACACAGGCTCGCAGGAATTCCGCCATATCTTCAGTAATTGAGCCGTATTCAATCAACTGCTTCATGGGCAGCTTATCCTTGCTGAATTTGCGGATCGTGATGGATGGACCATCAATCGCCACCGGTGGGATGATGGCATTGACCCGCGATCCGTCCGGGAGACGGGCATCCACCATCGGGCTGTCCTCTTCCACATGCCGGCCGAGCGGTGAGATGATCTTTTCGATCATACGCATGATATGGGCGTCATCGTCGAAGGTTACGTCCGTCAGGGAGAGATTACCTTTCTTTTCGATGTAAACACTTCTGGGACCATTAACCATGACTTCAGTGATTTCAGGATCATCCAGCAGAGGCTGGATCGGTCCAAATCCGAGGATCTCATCCTGGATATCCTTGAAGATTCTTTCCCTGGTTTCGTCAGACAGCTTCAGTTTGGCATGTTCGTAGGTTTCGACAATGTATTTTAATAAGGTCGCCTGGTGCTGGTTTGGCGGCAGCTTTGATATCGACTCCAGTTCGGGTTGAACCTGGGCGATCAGGTAGGACCTGACCTTTTTGTAATCATGTGCATTTAATGTGGTGCCGTCGTGGATATCACCAGTTGTCATTTCGCACCTGGTTCCGGGTTTGGTTTGATCAGGTCGCTTTCCGGGATAGCCCAGATGATATGGGATCGTTGGATGCTGAGGAATTCACACTGGTAAAGAACCTGGCCATCCTTGGAAAAGACGGTGGCATCCGTGACAGCCAGGAATTTTTCATCCCTGTCCATCTCGTCTTTAAACCGTTCATCCCGACGGATATGAACGCTGCCGTGGATGCGCTGTTTGGTTGTCTGAATAATGGAAGGAACAGCAGTTTTTAAGATCACATCGGTAAAAAATTTCCCTTTATCGTCAAATTCAATGGTCATGGTACCTCACTGATTATCTATATAGTAACATTATTTCAGACAAAATTTATGGTTAACCCTTTATTTCTCCAGTATTCCAAATTTCAGCGCTCATTCATGGCGTTTCGGTAAATGCAGAGCGGGCAGGTTTCCGATGATTGCGGCGGTTCATCAGCATCCAGGACAGCCATCACACCGCCCAGGAAATCCATGAAACCGGCATCATCCCGGGGGACATCCAGCCAGGTGGTCCTGCTGATGAATGCCATATCTCCATCACTCGCAGGTTCAAACCGGCTCGGTGAGATGATGAATAATCCCATGCGGGTGACCGGTGAGAGTGCCAGTGCTCCACGGGCAGGGTGCTCCAATGACCAGGCATAAGCCGAAAGCTGGCGGCTATAGAATGCCGCTTTTTCATGGGCTGCATTGGAGGTCTTGTAATCTATCAGTCCAAAAGAACCGTCATCAAAAGCAGCCACCGCATCGAACCTCCCTCGTATCACGCATTGGGAGGAGATGCCGTCAAATTCGATCGGAGCGGATTTGACCCAACCCTCCCTGAACTTAAGCACACCGGAGGGTAGTGTCTCTGAAAGGACAGTTGTCGGTTTGTAATGATAGAAACCGCTGGTCAGGTCTCCCATGCTTCCAAAGATGGCTGGAAATGGACCCTTGTAGGCAATATTATGTTTTACCTTCATGTAAAAACAGAATCGACACTCATCCCACAGGAAGGTTAATTCGGATGGGCTGAGAATGAATGTGTTGTTCATGCTGTCCTCCTTAATTTTCAGGATCCATGGTAAACAATGAAAGGATCACCATTTCCACTCTTATTGTCTCACGATTTTTCGTTAATGAGTCACCTGAGCCTGTAAATTCCCGGCAACCATCTTAATAAAAAACATCATCCATGTTATTCACTGGATGATGTTGTGCAGGAGCGGGTAACGGGAATCGAACCCGTGTAGCCTGCTTGGAAGGCAGGTGCTCTACCATTGAGCTATACCCGCGCTGACGAGCACATATTTTACCTTGAGGTAGGCTGTCGGTCAAGCCGGAACCCCGCCTGGTTCCAACAGCTCAGTTTCACCCGCTCTTAATGTATGAATCCATCCATGTACGACTTGATCTCAGGTACCGCTGTCAGTTTCTCGTAAAAGAAATTGTTGACAATATTGATCAAAGCATCCCGTGCAGCGGTTGCTTGGATCGAAAGTTCCTGGTTGGTTTTCTGGTTGCTGAGTGCATCGCGCATCTTCAGGAGGTGGCGGACGATCTCGGTTTCCTGGTCACCTTCAAGGGCGGAGATCACGGAAAGGGTCAGCTGGTCTGCCTGGGCGAGCATCTGCTCACTGGTGATGGGGGAGTTGGGATTGCTGCAGTCTTCAATGGTGCGGATAAGCGAGTAGACCTGGTAGAGCATGGAGGCTGGTTCATCGAACAATTCCCGGATGAAGGTCGCTTCACCATACTTGCCGGTCAAGCGGAAGATGTTGTACATGCGCTTGGCAGCCTTCCCATAATTGACGGTCTTGGTCAGGTACTTGTTGACCTCTCCTTCCAATTGACCCACATAATCATCCAGTGCATTGGCAGAAACATGCTGTGCCAGCTTGGAAAAGATCGGCACAGACTCGGCTTCCAGGTACACTTCCTGGAAATAGGGATCCAGGTATCCATCCAGGGGGGTGATGCTGCCGTCCGGTGCTTCCCAGGTGACGTCCAGCATGTTGCTGGCATTTGCCAGTGTGCCTCTGATCGGGTCGGCTACAACCCAATCCAGTTTGCACCAACCGGGGTCTTTGGCAGCTTCATCCCAAAGAATGGTGATCGCTTTCCCGTCCGGTGAAAACCCTTCGATTTTCTTATCTTTGGCTTGCTGGGCGTTCCAGCTTATTGGGCTGTCCTTATGGCGAAGTTCTCCTTCAACAACAATATCTTCAGGGAGTGATCCAAGTTTCACTTCTATAAGTTGGTAGGTTGGACCTTTGAACGACTCGATGACTTTGTTGTGCATGATCTCGGCCAGGATTGCACAGGCTTCTTCACGCGTGGGTGCAAGGATATTGACCCTTTCAAAATAATCAGCATCCCCGGGGTAGGTTTGCACCTTGGATTGAGCAGCAGAACCGGACAGTGCCAGGGCGGTCTCGACTCTACCAGGTTCATCCGGGAATTCGACCAGCCTACCCAGCTCACGGAAATGTTCAAGATCTTCCTGGCTGAAATCGATCATGCTGACCCGGTGTCCAAAAACTCCAGTGCGTTCATCGCGAACGAATCCTTCCCTGGGTTCATCGGCTGCCATGGCTGCCAGCCACTGGAGGGCTTCCTCTTCGTCCAGTTCAACCCCCAGGCGTTTGGCTGATTTAAGAATTCGATCCAGGTCTTTTCCTGGTTCAACAGGTTTGCTCATTAGTCACTCCTTTTTTATGTGAAAAAGGTTGATTGAATTCTGCTTTATATCAAGTATAGCTTCTTCCATTTGTGGTTTCAACATTCATAAACATAAGATTCCGGGTACAGCCGACCACTTGTAGTCGTTATTCAAGATCCTTGTCGTTGGAAGCATTTGCAAGCATCTTCTCGAAGAGCTTTGCCTGGTCGATGGCATCCTGCAGCGCATTATGGCTGAGTGGTCCATTCCCATCCAGGTGATCAGAAATGTAGCGCATCGAGGTTTGAGACCACTTGACCTTCTCCTGCCCCATGAAGTATGACTTGATGTCCAGCGCTGCATGACCGAAAGGGTTGAATCCCAGGTAGCGCATGAAGTAATCATTGATGAACATCCAATCGAATGGCGCATTAAATGCAACAAAAAGGGGTCTTTCCTCTTCAGGGATGACTTCTTTCAACCAGTCAGCCAGTTTTTGCATACTTTCCTTGGGGGGTGTTCCGTCGTTTGCAAGGGTTTCCATTGATAATCCGCTGATTGCCAGAGCATCTTGCCTGAAACCTGCCTTGTCCGGTTTCAACTCGATATAAAATGTCTGCCGCGGTTCCGTTAATGTGCAGGCACCAATGGACAGCATGCTGTACTGTCCGGGGTTGGGTCCGGAAGTCTCCACGTCAATGGAAATATATGATTTGATGGTTTCAGGGGCTGTTTGCATCAGGTGGTTATTATAATGCATCGACCTTTAATGGATTCTAATTCGATAACTCGGCTATCAGGATCTCCATGGCTAAAGGTAGATCCATTTTGAACAAGCGCACATCATCTTCCAGTTCCAACAAGTGTTGGTATATCCTTTCAAGGGCAGGCAGTTTGAATTGTGATGCCTGTTCATTTAATTTCCCGGCTACATACGAATGTACTCCCAGCTCCTTCTCGATTCCCATCCTTCCTCCTCCAGCATCCAACACTTCTCGTGCCTGGAGAATTAATCGGAACTGACGGATGATCATTGACCAGAGGTAGCGGGGATCCTGGTTCTCGATCAGTCTGCTTAAAAGGATCTGGGCTTGTTTTCCTTGTCCTTTGCCCATGGCATCCACCAGGTCGAACACCCTGGCCTGGTCACTGACAGCGCTGACCTTCAATACATCTTCTTCGCTGATGCCACGTTCATAATTAACATATTCCAGCAGCTTCCCGATCTCTTGCGAAGCAATGCGCGTATCCGTCCCTGTCATTTCTGCCAATATGCCGGCAGCGTCTTGTGTGATCTGGGTCTGTTTCTTCAACAACTCGGATTGTCTTCTGGATTCATTAATGATCCATCCAGTCATGGATTTGTCATTGGGCGAAGAGTACTTTTTTTGCTCAACTTCTGCACTGGATGAAATGGCGGCTCCTAATTTCTCCATCCAGCCATTGATCCTTCTGCTGTCCGGGGATAGATCATCCAGGCTCTCAACCAGGACAAGGGTGGTGGAAGCCGGCATGGATTCGATCAGTGTGAGCAACTTCTCCTTATCAGATGAAAAGGCATTGTAGGTGTTGGAAAGGATCACCAATCTGCCATCAGACAGGAAGGACATCGTATTGACAGATGTGTTCAATTCGTTGAAATCGAGCGATTTTCCGTCCAGGCGGGTGATATTCATCGAGGCATTGGATTTGTCGTCCATTTTCTCGACCAGGTTATCGATATGAAGCTGGATCGCAAGTTTATCGCTGCCGTACAGGATGATAACCCTTGGTTTATTCATGGTTGGTCTTTCAACCAGAAGTGATAACCCGATGAAGGTTCAAATTCCCCATGCTGAAAGGAACTATCTTCACGATCTGCAATCCATCCGGTTTGCCGCTGGTGGTGATCTTTTCCTGGATGATCGGACCAAGGGGACGCGAGTAGATCAGGGAAATGGTCACCAGGGAAATGACCAGGGGTAAACGGCTTCGTCTTTCCTTTTTATCTTTTCCCCCTGCCATGCCAAGCCACGCCATGATTCCGGCCAGTAATCCGGAAGTTATGAAATTTGTTCCGCAATTGGGGTGCACAGCCAGGTGATGTTCCCCCTTGTTCAAGCGGTTTAATGCATCCTGTACTGCTGCCTGGAGATCGGCAGTTTCCACATCCCCCACGATCAGGAAACCTCCCGGGTAGGAATACCCTGCCAGGGATATTGATGGTCTCATCCTGGAGAGAATGGTCAGGGTGGCATGTTCAAGCCCATGATTGCGGCGAATACGGGATATGGTGGTGAGTTCGAGAATATTCATGATTGTTGGGTTACCTAGCAGGGATTATACCCGTAAAAGAAAAAACCTCCTCATTTTCCAGGAGGAGGCTAAGAATTTCAGTAAATTATATATTTAATCTGCTGCAACTGAGGCAGGTACGCTCACGGCAGGGCTGGTTGCTTTGATGAATCCGCTGTACATCAGGATCACTCCCACCAGTTCTGAGAGGTAAAGCACATCGGCCATGCCAAGATTGACGAAGGAACCTGCCATGGCTGGCATCAATGCTCCGGTTGCGATCATGACATTACCGATCATGCGGTTGAAAAGTACGCGTTTTCGCCAGAAAATAAATGCACTGTATGCAGCTCCACCTACCAGGGCTAAAGTACCATAAATATTAAGCACAATGGTCAGAGCGATGATCAAACCGTTACGGGTCAGGATTTCTTTGTACTGTGAAGATATGGCCTGGCTGATTTGATAGGTTGGCGCATTCGCTGCAAAGGGGGCAGAAAAGATTAATATGGCTGCCAATACTGAAACAATGCCAAGGATTATGGTCATATTCCTGGCAACACCGCGTTTGCGAATAAGTAAATGGATCGTTCCCTGGCCCAACCATGCTGCTGTCATCATTGCTCCAGCCAGGTACCAAAACTTGAGGATCAGACCGTTGTAGGTTAACCCTAAAATAACTTCGGAAATGGTTCCGATCCCATACCATAAAAGACCGATCGTCCAAAGCAGCAGGTGCACTCCGTGTTTCTTCTGGTATCTGAGAAAAACAGAGATCATGAAGATGAAAGTTACGATCGTGGAAAAGAAAGGAATGATATGCATTTGGGTGGTTCCTCCAGAAAAAAAGATTGGTTGCTCTGAAGAGTTGCGTAAGTTCTCAACCTTCGGGAATTTGTTAATATGTCACCGCTCGTAAGCCTGGTATGTCTCCAATAACGAGATCAGGATCTGGTCTGTGTAGGCGTGTGTTTTTTCCAGCATCTCACTCCAGGCATGGCTGGTAGAGATGCGGGTTTTCTCATAGACTTCCATGACCGATTGGACCAACACGTTTCGGAAAAAAATGAATGCACGAACAGCATCGATGCTATCAAGATTGCTGCTCCTTCCCCGTGAAGCATATTCATAACCAATGGCATGTGCTTCTGCCATGGCTTCATCAACATCAGAGGAGAGATAGGCAACCAAACCCTGTACGAGAACCCGACCACTCATCCGGTACTGGTTTCTGGCACTTTCGTTCAACTTCTGGTACCAGGATTCATTCTCCAGGCGGTTTTCCTGTATGCGGATTCTCATATTCCCAACTGCATGCTGGATTATCCTTGCAGGGTGAAGTTCCTCTGCTTCACGGGCTGTACTTGCCCACAGTTCAACCTCTTGCCGCAGGAAGCGGCGGTGCCTTCCCTGGGTTCGTTGGACGGGGATCTGGCCTTTATCGGACCAGGCTCGTATGGTGCTCGGATGAACACCCAGTATCCCTGCCACCTGGCTGAGTGTAAGCCATTCAGGATTTTCTCTTGTTCTCATTTGATCACCCATTAGTTTTATAATTAACGACCTTGGTTTAATTCTTCAAAATCATGCAGCTTGCAATTGGAAGTGATCCCATTTTGGCGCAAGTTGAAATTTATCACACAAGAATGAACCGTCAATGTAGATTTATGTAGAATTTTAATAGAATTGGATTAGAGGAATATGATAATTAATACCCCCACTGACGGGAACAAGTGGGGGTCGAATAATGAAGGTATTGGGAAATGTTCAGGCGACTTTGCGCCTTTTTGGAAGGGCTTTGTCTTTCAGCAAGGCAGCATCCAGAGCCTGGTACAGGGAGCGTGCTTCCACGATCTCGATCCCTTTCGGCCATGGATCACTCTTGCGGAGGCGCTTGGGGACAATGGCGGTCTTGAATCCCAGCTTGGCAGCTTCCCTCAGGCGGACGGGCATCTGTCCCGGCATGCGCAGTTCTCCGGCCAGTCCAATTTCCCCTATCAGCACAGTGTCAGCTTTGACAGGAATATCCTTGATGGAGGATGTCACTGCAGCAGCAATAGCCAGGTCTGCTGCCGGCTCTTCCACCTTTAATCCGCTCACCACGTTCACAAAAATATCTTGTTCGGAAAGGCGCAGGTTCATCCTCCTGGTCAGCACGGCTGCGATCATCAGGACGCGGCTGATATCCACACCGTTGGGAGTCCTGCGGGCATTGCCAAATTGGGTCGGACTGGTCAAGCCCTGGATCTCCACCAAGAGAGGTCGGGTTCCTTCGATCGTGACCGCTATGGCTGAACCGGCTGCGTTGACCATGCGTTCAGAAAGGAATGCTTCCGAAGGGTTGGTGACCTCCACCAGTCCATGCTCATGCATTTCAAAGACACCCACTTCAGCTGTGGCGCCAAATCGGTTTTTAACCGAACGCAGGAGCCGGTACGCCTGGAAGCGATCACCTTCCAGATAAAGCACGGTATCGACGATATGTTCCAGTATTCGTGGTCCTGCAATGACCCCTTCCTTGGTGACATGTCCAATGATGAAAACTGATATACCCGTAGATTTGGCAAATTCCCTCAAGCGGGAAGCGCTCTCACGCACCTGGGAAACAGAACCTGCCGCGGATTCCAGCTCAGGCAGGTAAACGGTCTGGATGGAGTCGATGATAAGAATTTGTGGTTTTGTATTCTCTATATGATCGAATATTGAGTCCAGGTTGGTTTCCGTCACCAGGAATAGGTCATCCGCCGATGGTCCCTTCTCTGTTGATGCCAGGCGAGTGGCACGCATCTTGATCTGCCTTTCAGATTCCTCTCCGGATACATAGAGGACTCTTAGTTTGGAAGCCATACCCATTGCGATTTGCAGCAATAAGGTCGATTTTCCAATACCTGGATCTCCCCCCACCAAGACGATTGATCCAGGAACGATGCCTCCACCCAGTACCCGTGAAAATTCTTCGATGGGGACCGGGATGCGGTCTTCAGCATCCCCGCTTATATCTTTCAAACGTCTGGCCTGGCTTGTAGTGGATTGGGAGTGCCTTGTTCCTTTCCTAAGACTGGATTCCGGTGCTACCAATTCCTCGACCATGCTGTTGTATTCACCACATTGCGGACAGCGTCCCATGTATGCGGCAGATATCCGTCCGCATTGCTGACAGACATAACGACTTTGTTTTTTTGCCATGGATCAATTATACATTCAGAAACTTGGTTGGACGTTTAGATCCAAATACCTGGTGCTTCTGTTTCTCTGATCTGCCAATTTTTTGAATTTATTTGGTAACCTTGTTTGCGTTAATGAGGAAATCAGCTCCACCTATTGCGCATAGGAATTGATCTGGTCAAGCAGTTTCAAGAATTCTTCAGGCGGTTTGCGGCTGAGGATCTCCTTTCTTCGCTGACGGTCATATCCTCTTCTCAGCAAGTATTGGACAGCATGCTTGCGAAACAGGCGCTGGCCGTCCTCTTCACCGTAGAATTCAATATTGCGCTCCAGGTGTCTGCGAACGACGCGGCGGATCTCTTCGTAGGGGACCTGGTCGCGGTCCAATCCTGCAAAGATCCACGGGTTGTCGATGGCTCCCCTGCCAACCATGACAGCCTGGCATCCGGTTGCTTGTTTCATATGTGTAACATCAGCAGTCAGGCGGATGTTACCATTCCCGATCACCGGTATTTTTACATAATTACAAATTTCTGCAATGGCATCCAGGTCGATTTGCCCTGTCAGCCCCTGCTGCCTGGTGCGTGCGTGAACAGCGATCAGCGCTCCGCCATTATCCTCTATGATCTTTGTGATCAGGAGGTGGTTGCGGCAGTCTTCCCATCCAAGACGGATCTTGGCGGTAACCGGAATATCCAAAGCTCGTGTAAGTTCTTTAAAGATTCGTGCCACTTTAATGGGAGTGCGCATGAGTCCCACTCCGGCACCACGCCTGGCGATCGATGGGGCAGGGCAGCCCATGTTGATATCGATGATATCAGGGTCAAGTTCCCGTACCTTGATCGCTGCCTGGATTATCGAGTCTGGTTCCTCGCCATAGATTTGGAAAACTATCGGGCGTTCATCCTCGTTATAATGAAATTTTCGCAGGGGTCTATCGGAATTGCGAAGTATGAAATCATCTTTAACAAACTCGGTATAGCTCATTGCTGAACCGAGTTCTCTGCAGATGGATCGGAATGGCCAATCCGAAAATCCATCCATCGGCGCCAACACCACATCTCCATAAATGGGAATGCTGCCAACCTTGAACTTTATTTCCGCTGGATTCTCTTTGATGTTCCTCGAATTAGCCATGATCGGATTATAACAGGCAGGGTATTATTCCATACGAAGATGGTCGGATTGAAATAAACAGATTGTATATATGAAGAAGGTCATTTCTTCAACTTGTCCAGGAAATGTTTGCGGAATTTTGCCACTTTGGGTGCCACAACCACGGAACAATACGGTTGGTTTGGATTGTTGGCAAAATAGTCCTGGTGGTAATCCTCTGCCTTGTAGAATTTCTCAAAAGGTTGAATTTGGGTGACGATGGGATTATCCCATGTGTTGGAGTGATCCAATTCATCCATGAGCATTTTGGCAGTTTTCTCTTGGTCCATGGAATGGTAAAAAATAACCGATCTGTATTGTGTGCCGACATCGGCACCCTGTCTGTTTAATGTCGTTGGGTCATGGACACTGAAGAAAACATTCAGCAGGTCTTTATATGATATTTCTGCAGGATCAAAAGTGACTTGCACTGCCTCTGCATGGCCTGTGGTGCCATCGCAGACTTGCCTGTATGTTGGATTGGGAGTTGTTCCTCCCGAATAGCCGGATTCAACTTTGGATACCCCCCGTAATTCCTTGAAAACAGCTTCTATGCACCAAAAACATCCTCCAGCCAGGGTTGCCAGCTCGTGTTTTGATTCCATCTACCCTCTCCTTGGTTACCAGATATCGTTGACCTATTTGGTCGTAATATTATTGAAAAAATAGTCCGGGTCCCGTAAATGCTGAGACCCGGAATTTTTCTGAGTTAAGCGACTGAATTAAACCGGGTCGGGGACAGGTTCTTTTTTCTTGACATTCTGTTTCTTGAGAACCACTTCTTCCTCGGCAACATCCACAAGTATCGAATCTCCAATAATGAATTCGCCTGTCAGCAGGGCATCAGATAACTTATCCTCCACAGCCTGCTGAATGACCCGGCGCAGGGGGCGGGCACCCATGTCAGGGTCATACCCGCGTGCAGCCAGTAATTCAAGCGCCGCATCTGTGGCAGTGATTGTGATATCCTGGTCTGCCAATCTTGTGCTGACCTTGTCCAGTTCGAGGTTCACTATCTTGCGGATATCTCCCTGGTTGAGTGAACGGAAGATGATCACGCTGTCGACCCTGTTGATGAATTCAGGACGGAACACCTTCTTAAGGGATACGTTGAGTTTCTTGCCCATCTCGTCATAGGTTACTTTCTCTTCGGTTACTTCATCTCTCTTCAGTTGGAAACCAAGGGCTGTTTGTCTCTTGATATCTTCAGCGCCTACATTGGAGGTCATCACGATGATGGCATTGCGGAAGTCAACCTTCCTGCCACGGGCGTCGGATAAGTGTCCTTCCTCCATGATCTGCAGCAGCATGTTATGAACTTCCGGATGTGCTTTCTCAACCTCGTCAAAGACCACAATCGAATAAGGTCTGCGTCGCAGAGCTTCTGTCAATTGACCTGCATCTTCATATCCAACGTATCCTGGAGGAGAACCCACAAGGCGGCTGCCTGTATGGCGTTCCATGAATTCTGACATGTCCAGCTGGATGAGTGCTTCCTCGCTCCCAAACATGAACTTGGCCAGGGCTTTTGTCAATTCGGTTTTTCCCACGCCGGTTGGACCCAGGAAAATGAATGAACCGATGGGACGTCGTGGATCTTTTAATCCTGCCCGGGCTCGTCGAACTGCCTTGGAAATGGCCATAATGGCTTCATCCTGTCCAATGATGTGTTTCTGCAGGTCAGATTCCATCTCCAGCAGTCGCTGCGATTCTTCCTGAGCGATCTGCATGACCGGGACTCCGGTCCACATGGAAACCAGTTCAGCAATATCATTGGCACTCACAACCGGGCTATTTGCCCTATCCCACCCAGTTCGAAGCTGGTTGATCTGTTCGGATATGGTTGTTTCCTTGTCAGCCAGTTGTTTCAATTCTTCCACCTGTCCGTCTTCCTGGGCAAGTGCCTGGTTGGAACGAACCTGCTTCAATTCGGAGTAGAGATTCTTGGCAGATATGGCTGCATCCGATTTATACATCCGCACCCGGGAGGAGGTCTCATCGATCAGATCTATGGCCTTGTCGGGAAGGAATCGTTCTGTAATATAGCGTGAGGACAAATGTGCCGCAGCTTCAAGTGCTTCATCTGAGATGACCAGGTGGTGATGATCCTCGTACATCTTGCGTATCCCTCGCAGGATATCGATTGTTTCTTCAACACTGGGTTCTTCTACAATGATGGGTTGAAAACGTCGTTCCAGGGCGGCGTCCGATTCAATATTCTTTCGGTATTCATCCAGCGTGGTTGCACCTATCACCTGCAGCTCTCCACGCGATAGGGCTGGTTTCAAAATATTGGCAGCGTCCACGGAGGAACCGGCTGAACCTGCTCCCACCAGCATGTGAACTTCATCAATAAAAAGTATCGATCCAGCCTGCTTGAGTTCATCAATTACCCGTTTCAACCGTTCTTCAAACTGGCCGCGGTACATGGTACCAGCGACAAGGGAACCAACATCCAACCGCAGGACTCTTTTCTCCATCAAGGGAGCTGGGACATCCCCGTCCACGATCCTCTGGGCTAATCCTTCCACGATGGCTGTTTTGCCAACACCCGGTTCTCCGATCAATGCCGGGTTGTTCTTCGTTCGCCGCGCAAGGATCTGGATGACCCTTTCGATCTCCATTTGTCTGCCGATCACAGGGTCCAATTTCTCCT
Source organism: Anaerolineales bacterium (assembly GCA_035283125.1). Classification (GTDB taxonomy): domain Bacteria; phylum Chloroflexota; class Anaerolineae; order Anaerolineales; family Villigracilaceae; genus UBA12087. The sequence continues at coordinate 86,586 of DATEUN010000020.1, read as the reverse complement.
GTTCAGCCAGTGTTGTCAGGTCAACTGCCAGTTGATCAACCAGCGGTGTCTTGGGATCATTCTTTCCTGGAGCTTTGGGCGAACCTTCGGGAACTGCCTTTGACGCGCCTTCTTGCAGGATTCGCCTTGTTTGTTTGCGTACCTGGTCAGGTGTGATGCCCAGTTTATTCAAAACTTCCAGGGCGGTACCTTCTGTACGCACCAGTCCCAGTAAGATGTGTTCAGTACCGATATACTGATGGCTGAGCCGTTTGGCTTCTTCAACTGCATAACCAAGTACTTTTTGGGTATCAATAGCCAGGTCGATCTTTTCAGCAATTTCTTCTGAAGGGCTGCCTATCCGGGAGATCATCTCTCGCACCCGGTCAGATTCCAACCCAAGCTCTCTTAGAACGCGTCCGGCAACGCTGCCTTCTTCTTCAAGAAGGCCAAGAAGAATGTGCTCAGTGCGTATGGCATTCTGATGTGCTTTCTCGGCTTCCTGGTGTGCAATGCTTAATACTTTTCGAGCTCTTTGTGTAAATTTTTCCGTTCCTGCCATCTAACAACTCCTGGTAAAACCATCACCTGCTATGAATTAATTACAGATGGATTAATTGGACTGCATCATTTCCGCTCAGGATCATGTTCTTGCTTGGGAAACTGCATCAATCAGGATGAATCCTGTCTGGTTTCATTGTACCAAAAAGGGGATTCAAAAGTATATGAGTATGATTAGAGTTTATTGAAATTCCCATCAAATTCTATTGATGGTCATGAAGTTTGAAGATTCTATTTTAGATCATCACCACTGCCACTAGCGATCAGATCTTCAAGATGTTCAAGGTGATGATTGAGCGTTCCATCCAGAACTGCCATGAGAGGATACCCTTCCAGCCAGGGAAATCTCGCATCACCATCGAAAACTTCACTGGGTATGGACTCGGCAATCTTCAGCACTTTCTCAAAACGCTCCTCCCATTCCTTACGGATTTCCATCCATTCATGGTCAAAATAAAGATCATGGACACTCAGATTAACAGCATCCAGGTCTTCCTCAGTTTCGGGATCCTTTTCATTTATGAACCAACCTGGGAAAATGGGATCATTGCCATTTCGGGCTGCTACCAGCCTTGCAGCAGTCATCTGTTGCCATGCTGTCAGGTGGGCAAGAATTTCCTTGACAGATAGTTTCTGGAAGAATCCCGGGGAGGTGAGCTGTTTTTCATTCAATTCGTTTAAAAAATTTTCCCAGCGTTTCTTGATATCTTCAAGTTCAGAAAGTCTTTCGTCCTTTTTTGCCATCACTGCCAGCTTTTATATTGAAGTCTTTTTGTTCTTTTTGATTTCAGCCTTTTTAAGATTTTCTTCAACCCTGAATTTCACGATTTTCTTGATGAGATCCAGCGGTAATGGTTTATCAAGTGGAAATTGGGCAGATCCTTTACCACTTTCATACTTCGACAGTTCATTTTCGAATGCCTGGATTCCATTAGGTGTAGGGTAAAAACCGATGTGGTTTTTATATGCCGCAAAATGGACAAGGTTGCCTTCCAGGTAGAATGTCGGCATTTGGTAGCTGATCTTTTCCGTCGTTCCTTCAGGTACGCAGGATCTGATCGTTTCGCGAATGATCTCCAGCTTATCCTGTATTTCTTGGGGAAACGATTGAATATATTCTGCGACTGTTGAGAAATTTTTCATCTGATATATAGGTGAGGATAAAATAATTGGTAATTATTTTTATTAATGGGGTTAATTCCTGTTGTGAGCTGCATTCCCATAAAGCTTCTTGTGGACTTCGCTCAAGGCTTTCACCTGCTCAGCGGCATGGTAGGATGAGCGCACCAGTGGACCACTTTCCACCCATTTGAAACCGATCGAGAGACCATAATCCTTTATTTCCTGGAATTCTTCCAATGTGTAGTATCGGCTTATCGGGTAATGTTTCTTGCTGGGTTGTAGATACTGTCCAACGGTCAGGATATCCACTCCCCATGAGCGCTGGTCTCGCATGACCTCTTTCACTTCATCAAGTTCTTCTCCAAGCCCTACCATGATGCCGGATTTGGTTAATACATCCGGTTCCAATTTCTTGGCATTGCTCAGGGTTGCTGCAGCCCATTCGTAATGGTCCTGTGGTTGGATCTGCTTGAACAGACGCGGAACAGTTTCCACGTTGTGGTTGAGGATCTCTGGACGCGCATCCATGACCATCTTAAGCGCTTCCAGGCTTCCCTTAAAATCAGGGATCAGTACTTCAATAGAGCATCCGGGCAGGAGCTGTCGGATCCGCCGGATGACCATTGCAAAAATAGGCGCTCCGCCATCCTTGCGTTCATCCCGGTTGACAGAAGTGATGACCGCATGTTTGAGGTCCATCGATTTCACTGCTTGTGCCACCCGCTCTGGCTCGAGCCAATCCAGCGGAGATGGTTTTCCATGTTTTATATCGCAAAAGACGCAGGACCGGGTGCAGACATCTCCCAGCATCAGGAATGTCGCAGTACCGGAACCCCAGCATTCACCCATGTTTGGGCACATCGCTTCTTCGCAGACAGTGTGAAGTTCCTTGACCCGCATCAGCTGGTGAAGTTTCTGGTAGGTTTCCCCGGATGGAGCACGCACTCTTATCCAATCCGGTCGGCGCAGTGGAGTTGTATTGATGGTCTCAGGTTTAACCCGGTCACGGGTAGGGGAAGCAGCCATGGTCTCTCTTTCTTAAATAATATTTATCAAAATTTTCTAGAAAATTATAATCCAAAATTATTAATGGAAAATGAATAGGCATTCTATTCTTTTTGCACCAGGATGTGAAGACCTTCGACTTTAACAATACTTACCCGGTCACCTTTCTTTATGAGCTTCGATCCTTCTGCCAGTTTTGCCGTCCATAATTCACCCCCGACCTGGACCTGACCACTCAAGGTGATATCCGTATTGGCGTATCCTTGTCTTCCGACCAGAGATTCATGACCCGTTCGGACAGGTTCCTTCTGTGCGCGCAGGGCCAGGCCGACGATGAACGCAAACATTAAACCGGTCAGTAGGGAAACGAGGATTACCAGTGGCAGCGATACCTTCTGGAATTGGGGAGTCCCGGGAGAATTGAACAGCACCAATGCTCCGACAATAAAAGAACCAATTCCCGCAGCGGTCAGGGCTCCATGTGTTGGGGCTTTGATATCCAGAATGAATAGCGCAATGGCGATCACGATGAAAAGCAGCCCGAACCAGTTAACCGAAAGAATACCCATGCCGTAGCCGGCAATGGCCATGCAGGTGATACCGATGAAGCCTGCCACCCATCCTCCCGGGCTTGATAATTCAATGAAGATCGCCTGCACACCAATACTCAGCAAAACGAAAACGAAATTGGGATTCGTTAACATTTGCAGTATCGTCTCAATGAAAGTCATGGGAATTGTTTCTACAACAGCCCTTTTAAGGTCGAGATTTCGCTGACCAGCCACGGTAACAACAGTCTGTCCATCCAATTGCGACAGCAGATCCTCAATATCCGTGGCAATGAAATCCACAAGACCTGCCTGGTAGGCTTCATTTGCCGAGACAGCCCGGGCTTTCTCTATGGTGGCTTCCGCCAGCGATGTCGCTTCGGCGCTGCGGTTCTCTGTCAGGGTACGCGCTGTAGCCTTGAGCGCTTCCATCTCCTTTGCCTTGAGAGTTGTCGAAAGATCAGCTCCCTGACTGTCCACCGGACTGGCTGCCCCGATGATTGTTTCAGGGGTCATGGCAGAAAAGTGCCCGGCAAGCGTGATCAATGTACCTGCAGAAGCAGCCATCGCTCCGCGCGGGGAGATGTATACAACGATCGGTACAGAACTTGCGCGTATATCCTGGATGATATTATTCATCACATCGATCGAACCACCCGGTGTGTTCAATTGGATGATTAATAGTTCAGCATTCTGATGTATTGCCTGGTCAATGCCCCTGGAAATGTACTCCTGGATGGCAGGTGAAATGGGTCCATCGACGCTTGTCAGCAGAACCAGAGGCGCATCTGACACTGCGGAAACAGGCTGGAAGCTCATTGCCAGGAATAGCAGGAACATTAGGATTGAATGGATTCGTTTCATGAGATCACTTGGATTATTATAACCGCAGGACTTATCAAATCTCCTGATTAAATAATGAAACACTCCAGCAAGCTGTGTTTCATGAATGATGGCGGGGAGGGTGGGATTTGGATGGCATCCCCCTTGTGGGGACCCGGTGGCTGGAATAAAAAGCACTGCAACAAGCAGTGCTTTTTCAATGGCGGGGAGGGTGGGATTCGAACCCACGGCTGAGTTTAACCCCAGCACTCACTTAGCAGGCGAGCCCAATCGGCCTCTCTGGCACCTCCCCAGATTAATATTATAACAATCCCAACCATTTTGAGCGGAGGGAGAGGGATTCGAACCCCCGGTGGCCTTGCGACCACGACTGATTTCAAGTCAGTTACCTTAAACCACTCGGTCATCCCTCCAAGCGGAGCGATTTTACCATAAATTGAATATGGATGGGATGTGAAAACCAGGGCAGGCACTGTTTATACAGCCGTAGTACAATAATTAAACATGTAAAAATATTCACACACGGAGATCATTATGGAAACCAATCAAGTAATCGAAACGATGCTCAATCATAGATCCGTACGTAAATATAAAGAAGATAAACCATCCGAAGAAGTGGTCAGAGCGATCGTTCGGGCTGCACAGCAGGCTCCTTTTGCCTCCCAGGCTTACAGCTTTTTGCTAAAGAGAAAAGGCAAACTACCTTTTGGTGCTCCGCTGCTGTTCACGATTTGCATGGATATTAACAAGGTTGAATTGTTCATGGACAGAAGAGGATGGAAACGGGTTGCGAATGACCTTGGCATGCTTTTCTTTGCCATGCAGGATGCCTCCCTGGCTGCTCAAAACCTGGTGACAGCAGGTGAGAGCATGGGATTGGGTAGTTGTTTCCTGGGTAATACACCTTACCGGGCGGAGAAGGTCAAGAAGGAGTACAAATTACCGGATAAGGTTTTCCCTCTCGTCCAGCTGGCAATGGGTTATCCTGCTGAAGATTTTCCTCCCAGGCCGAGGTTTCCAATGGAGTTCACTCTGTTCGAGGATGAATACCGAATCACAGACGAGATGTTAACTGAATCCATGAAGGCTATGGATGATGGTTACCTGGCACAGGGATATTACAAGAAGCAGAAAGCCAAAATACGGTTGGAGAATGACAGGGAAGAAACTTATACATATGATAATTACTCGTGGACGGAACATATCTCCAGGAAGTGGGGGCAATGGATGATCGATCCACAGGAATTACTTGTCCAGTTGAAAAAGTGCAGCCTCGAGTGGTAATGCAGATTATTGCAATCCATAAGAACGCTAATAAAAGATTAAGATGATGCCAGGTACCCCTATGCTATAATCGCAATCCAAAAGGTCAGGTATGCTGAAAAAATTTGTTAATGTTTTTGGGGGGGACCCCAATAAAAAAGAGCTTGAAAAGCTCGGAATTCTGGCTGCACAAGTTAACGACCTGGAAGCAGAATATGAAGCTTTGAGTGATGCTGATTTGAAAGCAAAAACTGCAATGTTCAAGGAAAGGATTCTGTCTGCCCAGGTTTCTTTGGATACAGATAAGGAAAAAACGAAGGCAGTAGAATCTGTTATGGATGAGATTCTACCCGATGTATTTGCAACAGTCAGGGAAGCCAGCAAACGTACGCTTGGTCAGCGTCATTATGACGTCCAGGTGATCAGTGCAGCTGTACTTCATCGGGGTCAGATTTCCGAGATGCGTACCGGGGAAGGGAAAACCCTTTCATCCACAATGGCTGTTTATTTGAATGCCCTGTCTGGTCGGGGGGTTCACCTTATTACGGTAAATGATTACCTTGCCAGGCGTGATGCACGCTGGATGGCTGAGATCTACCATTTCCTTGGATTAAGCGTTGGGGTCTTGCAAATGGCTTCTGCCACAGAGAATGGAAAAAAGGCATTCCTGTACGATCCGGAAAAAGAATCAACCCGTGAGGATCAGGATAAACTGCGTTTGGTGGACCGTAAGTTGGCTTACGATGCTGATGTCACCTATGGTACTAACAGTGAATTTGGCTTCGATTACCTTCGCGATAATATGACCATGAACAAGGCAGACCGGGTTCAAAGGGGGCATTATTACGCCATTGTGGATGAAGTAGATAATGTTCTCATCGATGAAGCCCGGACACCATTGATCATCTCCGGTCCTGCTTCAGGTGATATTGAAAACTACGCCAAAATGGCACAATTGGTACGGCAATTGGCTCCTGAGGATTACGAGATCAGCGAAAAAGATCGCAGTGTCGCCCTGACAGAAATCGGAACTTCACATGTTGAACAATTACTGGGTCAGGCATTGCGTGACCCGGAAAGACCGGAAGATGTCACGCCTGAACAGGCAAGACTGCTTGGGTATCTCGAACAAGCGCTGCGTGCACAATTTCTTTTCCATCGTAACAAGGATTACCTTGTGCAGGGTGGTAAGGTGGTTATCGTGGATGAGTTCACCGGACGTTTAATGCCGGGAAGACGCTGGTCAGATGGGCTTCACCAGGCAGTTGAAGCCAAGGAAGGTGTCAAGGTCGAGCCAGAGAATATCACCTATGCTACCATCACCTTGCAAAATTACTTTCGCATGTATGAAAAACTTTCAGGCATGACAGGCACAGCCCTGACTGAGGCAGAAGAGTTTTCCAAGATCTATGATTTGGAAGTTTTGCCGATCCCCACAAACCTTGAATATCAGGTGGAATATCACCTGGCAGATCTGGTTGCGCTTAATGCTACAGACGAATATAACTACAAATTCACGTATTATGCACATCCGGATGACCCGGAACAAACTCCTATCTTTTGGAAACGCAAGGATTACCCGGACGTGATCTACCGAACTGTGGAAGCAAAATACCGTGCGCTTGTCCGTGAGATTATTACTTTCCATATCAAGGGACGACCGCAGCTTGTTGGTACCACATCAGTTGAAGGTTCAGAAAAACTGTCAAACCGACTGAGAGCTGAACAGGTTAAAAGGCTTCTCCAGGTTTTAATGATCCGGTCTGCCTGGCTGGTGGCAAATGATCGTGAAGAAGATGGCAGGCTGATCTCGGAATTGGATCAATTCAATATTCCGATCGAAAATCTGCAAGCCAATGATCTCCGCCCGATTTCTAAAGAGCTTGGTCTCTCACTTAATCTGGAGGATTCCGCCAACATCGCCTTGCTGCTGGATGTTCTTGGTTTGGAAGAAAGAGATGAACCCCGGTTAAAAGCTGTCATCCAGGGTGGTGTATCTCACCAGGTATTGAATGCCCGCAAGCATACCGAAGAGAGCCAGGTAATTGCCGGGGCAGGTGCATTTAGTTCAGTGACCATAGCCACCAATATGGCTGGTCGTGGCGTGGATATTAAACTCGGTGGTGAGATAGCTGAAGAGGTGCTCGCAACCGTCAGCAGGGTTTTACGAAAAAATGGAATTGATGAACCCTACGAAATGTCGTTGGAAGATCGCAGGCAGGCATTAATTAAACTGGATCCATCTGATTTCGGGATCTATGATGCAGAGATCCGTTTCTTCCTGCAGTACTTTGAAGACATGGAGAAGGTTCGTGATTTAGGTGGATTGCATGTGATCGGTTCCGAACGGCATGAATCCCGTCGAATCGACAATCAGCTGCGTGGGCGCTCTGGACGCCAGGGTGATCCCGGCAGTTCACGATTCTATCTTTCTCTTGAAGATGATCTCATGCGTATGTTTGGAGGCGATCAGGTCAAGGGTATGATGGAACGCCTTCGTATAGATGATGCTTATCCGTTGGAACACCGTATGGTGACAGGCATCATTGAACAATCCCAAACACGGGTTGAAGGTGCCAACTTTGATGTCCGAAAACACCTTCTGGAATATGATGATGTCCTTAATTCCCAACGCAAGCGTATCTACTCCCAGCGTGATCGGGTTTTTGACAAGGAAGACCTAACCGATGATGTTGATGAATTACTGACAGCTGAAATTGAACAACGGGTTCCTGCATCACTCATGGATGAAGAAGGACCCTGGAAGCTTCTGGCATGGTTGGATCAGATTCAACCGTTAATACCAATTGGTGATGGTGTTTTTCCAACCTTTAGTTATCGCTTACTGCTTGATCGTATCCGCAATTCCGGGAAGGATCTGAGAACCGCAATACTGGATGTGATCCATCAGGCAGTTGAATTGGAGCAGGAGCATTTTCTGGTTGCCACGGAGATCCTTGCAGACAGGACAGGGGAAAGTTTATCCAACCAGCTCCAGGAAAGAATAGATACTCTGGATGCTTTCTTTGATGCTTCCAGAGAAGTTGATGAAGACAACAGCCGACGTCCACCGGAATTGGTCGAGGAGATATCCAGCCTGGCAAGGATGCCTGTCAGGTTGAATAATGAGCAGTTACGCTTATTAAGTGATGATCCCCGTCAGGTTCAGGAGGAAGTGGAAGCACAGGTGGAAGCATTTCTTACCAGCGTAACCATCAACAGACTGATGGGAGCTGTTGAGAACCGGATCGGTAATCCTCTCGAGTTGAACAAGCAGCAGTTATCAGAACTTGAATGGGATCAAATAGTAAACCTGGTGATGAACGCAGTAAGATCAGCCCTTGATGTGAGAATGCAGGCTTTGCTTGGAGAGAATGGTCAATTGCTTCAGGAGCTGGATGAGATCCTTCAACGAAAAGAGTTATTGGATGATAGCAGTCTCATTCTGTTATTAAACTCGATCAGCCAGGGACGCCGGAAGGCATTTGACTCCAGAACTCACCGCCAGGTCCAGCAGGTTTTTGCCAGGTTCAGCTATATTTATCTTGCTGCAAAAATGCTAGCAGACATGGAGCCAACCCAAATACAAGAAGCTGTCCTGTCTCATTTGGAATCTGCCCGTGATGCGATTCGCAAATCGTGGGGTGAAGCCGAATGGAATCGATTGACGCAGAAATTGGAACCTCCGAAATTAGCTGATCTGCCTCAGATCGCTGCATCCTTGCAGCTACCTGGAGGGGAGAATATCTCTTCAGACAGGTTGGATATTAAATTAACAGACTTGAGTGAGCTTGAGAAACAGGCTGTTGTCAACTTGTTGGGAAAACGCATGCAAACGCAGATCTTTCGGCAGGTGCTTCTGGGTGCGATCACCGAGTTATGGGTGGATTACCTTACCCGGGTGGAGGCGCTGCGCATATCCATCGGGTTGGAAGCCTATGCCCAACGAGATCCATTGGTTCAATACAAGGGAAAAGCTTCCCAGTTATTCCAGGAATTATTGACTGAGATTCGATCAGCAGTGATCAGTCGAATATTCCTGTATTCACCCCGAACCCAGGTTGTCAGGCAGGCTGAACCAGCCATGGTGGCTCAACCAGAAAGCGGGGAACCGGTCCAGGAAAAAACGAAATCCAAGCGGAAGAGGCGTCACAGGCATTGATAAAAATGGATTTTGATAAACATGCGATATAAATAATTTATTTCAGTTGATCATTGATCTTGTGATTGCCTCTGTTATCAGAAGAAGAGCAGTAGATGATCAATGCAAATGAAATGGATGACAGGAATGGAGTAAATATGGAAGAAGATTTCTTTAATGCAAAAAGAGAACTAACGACCAAAAAGGGTAAATATAACTATTATCGTTTATTGTCGCTCGAAGAAGCAGGTCTGACAGAGCTTAGCCGCCTTCCGTATAGTATTCGAATAATGTTGGAAGCAGCATTAAGACAATGCAATGAACGCGAGATCACCAGGGAAGATGTAAAAAAAATAGCTGCCTGGAAACCAATTGATCCTCACAGGCCGGGGATACCTTTCCTGCCTGCCCGAGTGGTCATGCAGGATTTCACAGGTGTCCCTGCAGTTGTCGACCTTGCTGCCATGCGATCTGCTGTTAAAAGATTGGGCGGGGATCCACGCAAAGTAAACCCGCTGGTTCCTGTCGACCTGGTCATCGATCATTCTGTCCAAGTGGATTTCTTTGCCACGGCAGATGCGTTGCAAAGAAATGCTGAAATTGAATTCCAGCGGAACAGGGAAAGGTACGAGTTCTTAAAATGGGGACAGAATGCTTTCGATAATTTTCGGGTGGTTCCCCCGGCAACCGGAATCGTTCACCAGGTGAACCTGGAATACCTGGCAAAGGTCGTTCAGACCAAAGAAGAAGGCAAGGAAACTTTGGCGTACCCGGATACCCTGGTGGGAACAGATTCACATACAACCATGATCAATGCGTTGGGAGTGGTCGGATGGGGAGTAGGTGGAATTGAAGCCGAGGCAGTCATGCTTGGACAGCCGATGGACATGCTTCTCCCGGATGTTGTTGGATTCAAACTGCATGGCCGGATTCGTGATGGGATCACTGCAACAGATCTCGTTCTGACTATTACCGAAATGTTAAGAAATAAAGGTGTCGTAGGCAAATTCGTGGAATTCTACGGTCCGGGTGTTAAATCCCTGGCATTGCCGGATCGCGCCACCATCGCGAACATGGCTCCTGAATATGGAGCAACAATGGGCTATTTCCCGGTGGACAATGAAACATTGAATTACTTGCGTATGACCGGACGCACAGAAAAGCTGATAAAACTGGTTGAAACGTACATGTGGACCCAAGGTCTTTTCCGTGATGAAAAAAACAAAGAACCGCAATACACGGATAAATTGGAGTTGGATCTTGAATCTGTGGAAGCCAGCCTGGCTGGCCCCAAGCGTCCGCAGGATCGAGTGGCGCTATCCAATATGAAGCAGGATTTCAAGCGGTCGTTGACTGCTCCAACGAAAGACAGGGGGTTTGCATTGAGTCCGGAAGATCTGGACCGCAAGGCTGATGTGGGTACGAATGGTGGATCTTACCAGATCGGGCATGGTTCGGTTGTCATAGCTGCCATCACATCCTGCACGAATACCTCCAATCCGCTGGTAATGATCGCCTCAGGTTTGGTTGCCAGGAAAGCCCTGGAAAAGGGGCTGACTGTCAAGCCACAGGTGAAAACCAGTCTTGCTCCCGGAAGTCGTGTGGTGACCGAGTATTTGCAAAATGCCGGTCTGCTTAAAGATCTGGCTGATCTTGGATTCAACCTTGTTGGTTACGGCTGCACCACCTGTATTGGAAACTCCGGTCCTTTACCAGCGGAAGTTGCAAAAGCTGTTAGCAGCCAGGATATTGTGGCTGCGGCAGTCCTCTCTGGAAACCGAAACTTTGAAGGTCGTATTCATCCACAGGTAAAAGCAAATTACCTTGCATCTCCTCCATTGGTTGTTGCCTACGCAATTGCAGGAACAGTGGATATCGATATGGAAAATGAACCGCTCGGCATGGGTAAGGATGGAGAACCTGTATTCCTGAGAGATATCTGGCCATCATCGTTGGAAGTCTTGGATAAGGCAATTACCAAGGTGAATTCCCATATGTTTACCAACAAATACAGCGATGTCTTTGAAGGAAGTGATATGTGGAAAGATATCAAGGTTACTGCCGGGGAATTGTATGATTGGGATGATACCTCAACCTATATTCATCGCCCGCCATTTTTCCAGGATCTTACACTTGATATTCCGGCTGTCTCTGATATCAAAGGAGCCAGGGTCCTTGTATTCTTGCGTGACTCGATCACAACAGACCACATCTCACCAGCTGGCAATATATCCAGCAGCAGTCCAGCAGGAAGTTACCTGCAGGGTAAAGGTACAGCAATTCGGGATTTTAATTCCTATGGGTCGCGCCGGGGTAACAACGAAGTGATGACCCGCGGCACTTTTGCCAATATCCGTCTAAAAAATATTCTGGTACCGGGTGTGGAAGGTGGTTTTACACATTACTTTGGAGATCCGGAAGAAGATACAAGCATTTTTGATGCTGCAATGAAATATATTGCCAGGGGAGTTCCAACGATCGTACTGGCAGGCAGGGAATATGGAACTGGTTCCAGCCGCGATTGGGCTGCCAAAGGAACACTACTGCTCGGAGTCAAGGCAGTTATCACTGAATCCTTTGAAAGGATTCATCGGTCAAACCTTGTTGGGATGGGTGTCCTTCCACTTCAATTCGAACCGGGACAGAATGCTGAATCTTTGGGTTTGAAAGGGAATGAAACCTTCGATATTCTTGGCCTGGAGGAGCACCTTGTTCCACAGGGTATGATTGATGTGGTTGCAACTGGGATTGATGGTCAGGTTGTAAATTTTAAGGCGAAGATCCTTCTAAATACATTTGTTGAGGTTGAATACTATCGCAATGGTGGTATCCTTCATTCAGTACTGAGGAAAATGGTAAGATAATTGGAGATATTTCTCCAATTGAAATTGCGAGAGGCTGTCACAAAGGCAGCCTCTTATTTTTTAAAATAACCGCATTTGTTCAGAGTCTGTAACAGGGTCAGCGCCAATTTGATTCCTCCAATCTTCTCTGGTCAGGTTGGTTTGCTGAACCATGGCTCTCACTTGCCTATATTTCAGCAGCTGCCATGATAGGGAGAATTCCTTCAGGATAGGATCACGTTCGAGTTTATAAGAAACCAATCCTGCTCGTCCTCCGGGTAAGACAAGACATAATGTCCCTTCTGAAATGGGGATCTCCTTGAATATTCTGCCTACAACTGCAGAACCAATGACGTAGTATTCATAGATAATGGATTTTTGATCAAGCCATTGAATGGGTTTCAGTTCAGAATCCAGGCTTTTCACCTGGAAATCCAACTTCCTGCCAAGTTCTTTCAGCATTGTGCGGATGGATTCCATGTCAGATTGGCGAGAATTAAAATGGTCTTCTTCACGCAATTGCCAGCCGTCTCCAATTTGAATGCCATACGATGCCAGGATATTTTGAATAATAGCCAGTTGGGGGGTATAGAGACCAGGAAATTCATGGTTTACTGCCGATTCCAGCTCTTTTCTGGGTACACCTGAATTTTCTGATAAAAATTGGACAATAAAATTCTCAACCTGGTCAGGCAGTGGTTCCATATCTTTAGTTTGAGCACTTAATCCCCAAAAACCGGTTTCCAGGCTGTGAGTTGTACCTCCGAACCTGGCAAAGATTGGATCCTTCAATATATATTGTATCGGTGCCTGTATATCAGCCACGAGTTCTGCCTGCCAATCAAGATTATGTTCATCCGCAAGGTAAGCCAGGCTGGCTGTATGCAAATGCAGGTAGGTTATGGGTTCCCCACGTTTTTCCAGATAGCTGGTCAGCAATCCACGCAGGTGGGGAATATCAACAGATTCCGGTTCCAGCGGACTTAATGCCTGGCGTTTCCATTGAACCTGGATCGGATCATGCTGGCTTCGCAAGGCTATGGCTTTCAATGAAAAACCAGATGCCAATGCTGCCTTAAAAGTTGCTGTAAGGAAGGGAGGTTCAGGCTCAGCAATGAGAGCCATAAAGGGAACATTGATGCTCAGGTGAGAGCTCATACTCCTAAATACTGATAATAAGGCACTTGCATGCCATGACCAATCATACCGTTGCCTTCGTAAAACATGCTTGAAAGGTTTGACAGCTTCATGCCCCCATAGGAAACCTGCCCATAACGCAGATAAACTCCAGAATGCCTGGTTCAGGCGTGGTATTACAGTAACCACGGCATCAATTGGGAGGTCATTTATCTGGCTGGAAAGGTCCCGTTGGGAACCTTCAAATATGCAGATACCACCTTCTTCGCCTGGCAGATCAGGCCAGGTTGTAACTTTAATTTTTGAATCCTGCCTGGCCCATAGTTCTATGCTTCTTTCAAGAGCCATCCAGACATTGATCTCGCGGAATTGCTTGGGGATGATGAGTTGTCGGGGGCGTGGTCGATCATAAGGAAGCGGCCATAAAGTATTGGCTTCATCGCATACACCAAGGATCATCGCCGTCAGATTGCGGCGTTGGTGACCTGAGATTTGGAGACCATCCAGACGATTGATGATGGTTATCAGGCTGTAGAGCGACCTGGGCAGGTGGTAAGAAAGGGCTTCCTCGGCATATACCCGGTCTGGATCGCCGGGGGCAGCAACACGTTCCAGCGCCCTGGAACGATGCATCGCTGCCGTCTGATTCAACCAGCTGATCAGCTCCTGGTCCTCGGAAAGAACATCAAATTCCCCACTTTTTCCACAATGCCTGCAATGGATGATACGTTTAGAGGGAAAGGTATCCGACTTTTCCCATATGAACTCTTCTGCTGGAATGGCAACCTGGCACTGGGGGCAGGTTGTCAGGTAAAGAGAAGAGAGGTGGGATTCAAGTTTTTCCTCGCCCTTTCGGCTGGAAGCTAATTCTGCCAGGGCAGCCAGTAGTTCTGAACGAGTGGGGGGATCAGCTTCCACTTCCAGAACAAACCTGGTGATCGGATTATTGATCGCAGTTAATACCCGAAATCCAGCTCTGGCAATTTCCAACAGCATATGGACTGATGTTCCAAATGGATCCAATAGAAGGCTGTCATTCTTGATACCAGATATTTCAAGGTAAGTTCTGACAATTCCTTCCGGGATTTCAGGCAGGTACCTGCCCAATGGTTGAACTGTTTGGGTAGGATCACCAGGTAAAAAATCTGCAGCTGACAGAATATCCATTTCTCTGTTACCAGTATACAATTTTGAGCATAAAAGGCAAGCAGCAGTATGAAAAGGTAGAATCTATTTCCTGGTTGATAATAAGGAAACTTCGTAAGGCGAGAGCTCCAGGCTACCGTTCCCATGGAAAGGTGAATGACCTGGGTTAAGTAATGATTCCCATTGCGAATTTTCCAACTCCCTGTGGATATGGATTTTTTCCTTGTTGGAAGAGAAATTCAAAACAACCAGGATTATTTGCTCCGTGGAAATGCGTAAATATGCTATGACCTTGTTATTGCCGCTATCCAGTGGTGAATATGACCCAGTTATTAGAGCAGCATTCTCTTTACGTATCCGCATCAAATTTTTAGTAAAGTGGAACAGTGAATTTGAATCTTTCTTTTGCAATTCCACATTGCGAATTGGAAAATCCGGGTGAACGGGAAGCCATGGTTCAACGGAAGAAAAACCTGCAAATTTGCTACCATTCCATTGCATTGGACCTCGACACCCATCCCGACCTTTGTAAAATGGCCAGTATTTCTTTCCCGGGGGATCTTTAATTTCACTATATTCAAGCTTGATATCTCTCATTCCAATCTCTTCTCCATAATAGAGGAAAGGAGTGCCTCGCAGGGTTAGAAGTAATGCCATTGCCAGTCGTGAATTTGCATCATCCTCATTATGTGAGTAGCGGCTTGCAGCTCTGGGGGTATCATGGTTTGACATGACTGTTGTTGGCCAACGATTTCTTCTGAAAAACTTCTCGCGTTCCTCGATTTTCTTAAGCAGCCATGAAGGTTTCCATGGAAAAAAGAGTTCACTTGCATTGAAATCAAAACTGAAAGCAGCGTGAAGAGCGCTATCACCGACATATTCAGCAGCAAGTGCCGCTGTGGCATTGAAGGTCTCACCAACAGAATATATTCCCTTGTAGGATTCAAATACTTCTCGCAGTTCTTCAAGGAATGGGATCATTTCCGGTTGATCGGTATCAAAAACATGGCGTTGTCGATCGAATCCGCGCAACCCAATTCTTGGTGGGTTGTCCCTGAATAATTTATCCTTGAAATAGACGTTGAAAACATCCAGTCTGAACCCATCAACACCTCTATCAAGCCAGAATCGCACAACATCCAACTGGGCTTTTCGAACTTCGGGATTGTGCCAGTTGACATCAGGTTGTTCTTTAAGGAACATATGGTAATAGTACTCCCCAGTTTGTGGATCAAATTCCCATCCTGACCCCCCAGAAACTGCCTGCCAGTTGTTTTTCTTGTCCCGCCAGATATACCAATCCCGTTTTGGATTATTTATACTGGACCTGGATTCAAGGAACCAGGGATGCTGGTCAGAGGTATGGTTCAAAACTAGATCAAGAATGACCTTGATATTGCGTTTGTGTGCACTTTGGATAAGTTCATCAAAATCATCCAGTGAACCAAATCTTGGATCAACATCACAATGGTCACTAACGTCATAACCAAAATCTGCATCTGGAGTGGGATAAAAAGGAGATAACCAGATCGCACCGATCCCCAGATCGACCAGATGATCAAATCCCGCTATGATCCCATTAAGATCGCCAATGCCATTGCCAGTTGTATCAAGGAAGGAACGGGGATAGATCTGGTAAATTACACTATCCTTCCACCATTTATGATCATCCATGAGGCTGCAGTCTCCTTTCGATATAATGTTACAATTAAATTTATAATCCAGGTATCGGAATTAAGAAGAAATAAAAAATGGCGAGTGAGAAAGAACGCATCTTAGTGGTTGAGAATGATCCAGAGATCAGGGTTCAAATCGCCTATAAATCTTTGATTCCATTAGGGTATAAGGTCAGTGTTGTCCATGATGTAAACGATGCGATTAATGACCTGAAGGTTTTTTCACCGGATGTGATACTTGTTAATATAAACATGCCGGGGTTAAGTGCGAAGGATCTATTGGTTGCCGCCTCTTCACAGGGGATCCAGGCAAGCTGCATCGTGGTAGCCAGAGAAGGGCAGGAGAAGGATATTCTTCAAGCAATTAGAGTAGGCGCTGAAGATTATATCATTTGGCCTGCAAGGGATACGGAAATTGTGGCAGTGGTCGAACGCTGCCTCCTGAAGTCTCGTTCCATCCGTGATTCTAATGGGTTGAACATGGAGCTGAAGGAAACGATACAGAATTCCAAAAAAAATATCCAGGAATTGAAAATACTTCTTGCTTTCTGCAAGTCAATGCTTTCCATAAGGGATCAAAAAGAATTGATGGCTAGAGTGCTGGAAGGTGCATCCCATTTATGCGCTTCTGATTTGGGTTGGATATATGCCTATGATTTCGAGTATGGAACTTACCGGCTTGCAGCTGAATGGCACTTGCCGGAATTATGGATTAAAAAATTAGGTACCACGATGGATGATGGGATCAGCACACTGGTTGCAATGTCGGGAGAAAGCCTTGCGTTAAATGGAGTCTCTCTTAAAAGATTCAAAATTGCCAACCTTGGGCAGGCAGCAGCAGTGATTCCCATTAAAGCAATGAATAAAGTTAATGGATTAATTGTTCTTGTAAGAAACGGGAATGTTCCTTTCGAGAAGAACAAAATGAAGATGGGAGAATTCATAGCCGAAATGACTGCCTTAGTGTTGACAAGATTGCAGGATTCCCCCTCATAAATTGCACAAGGAAAAAAACGCGAAAAGTAATATTAATTTTTGGGGTGGTTCGAATTAACAATGGAAATTGTAAAAAACAGCTATCATCTATCAAATTTCAATTCTTGGATCAGTTATGTAATCGTAGAAAATTGGCTTGAACTGATCTGACTATGTTGTTAATGGGTTATTAGCTTTGCGAGATTTGACCAGGAGAAAAGTAAGGCAAGGTATGGATAAATTGCATAAAGGTCTGCGTCGATCTGAGAAGCTGGAGAAAATAGTTAACCATATTGAGGTCGGTCTCATTGTATTGGATTCCAACGAATCCATTAATTATATAAATCCGGCAGCAAGGCAATTATTTGCTGTTCAGGAAAAAGAGGTTGAAGGGAAAAACATCTTCACCCTTATCGAAAATGAGGATCTTAAGGAATTAATTTCAATGCAGCATGAAAATCCCAGTGCTGATCGTGAGTTATATTTTGAGGATAACAGGGTTTTCATGGCGCAATGCGCTCCTATTCCCGGAGTGGGTGTTTCTGTAACTCTCCAGAATATCACCCATTTGAAAAAGATCGATCGGATGAAAAATGATTTTGTAAATACGGTTTCTCATGACCTGCGTTCACCACTCACCGCAATAACCGGTTACGTGGATCTCCTGGAACGGGTTGGTCCGCTTAATGAGAAACAAAAGGAATTTATTCGCAGTGTTCAATCGAGCGTGGGGACAATCACTGCTTTGATCAACGATTTATTAGAGCTGGGGAGGATAGAAGCTGGCGCTTCAGGCTTTGTTGATAACCTTCAATTTGACAATATCCTGGATGAGGCTTTGGAGAGTTATAAACTTCAAATTGAGGGGAAAGCGATCGATCTGGACAAATCAATTGCAGGGAATGTACCAGCTATGCATGGCAATCCACTGCGGATTCGTCAATTGATCGATAATTTGTTGGGTAACGCGTTAAAATATTCTCCTGAAAATGGAAAGATACTTGCATCTTTAAAAGTTGAATTCGGGCAATTGATATTTCAAGTATCCGATGATGGCCCTGGGATCCCTGTTGGTGATCAACCACATATCTTTGAAAAATTCTTCCGGGGAAGTAATATCTCCACCAAGGTTAATGGATCGGGATTGGGATTATCGATTGTGAAATCGATCGTTGATCTACATCGAGGACAGATCTGTGTTGATTCTCCCGAAGACGGCGGAGCTGTATTCACCATTACCTTCCCCATTGTCAAGGAAACAGGTCAACACAATAGGGACAACCCAGCATAAGCACAAAAACCTCTGGTTAAAAACAGCCTCCGCGTGGTGGATACCAAGCGGAGGCGTTCGCCAAAGGAGGAGACAGTAGTGCATATGCACATGTTGGAGGTGTCTCATATCCGTCTCCAGCTAAATAGTATCTCAACAGGGGATTTTGCAAAAGAGACCAATGTCATACAAATTAGTGATAAAGTTCACAAGTATGACTAATATTTCTCAAGAAAACTGGTAAGGTGAGAAATAGCCTCGTATTCATCGAGGTAAGAAACCACGTAAAGATGTGGATTCGGATTTCCGGTGATCATTTTTGAAACTTTGATTCCCTTCTTGTAAAGGCAAAAAACAGGTTTGCCCAGGGTGAGAGCGTACCCAATTTCATATCCAACACCATGAGATGGCGTGCTGACCTCGGCGACAAGCAGATCGCATGCTTCGATCCAGTCTATATCCCTTGTATAGACTTCCCTTGCGTCCACAACCTTCTCAAGATCGACCACATCCTGGTCTGCCAGGTGTGCTGTAGGAACAATATGACCCGAAGTCAACAGGAAATTCGTAATTGCCTGGTAGATGGCTTGGTATTCTCTCCCTCCTGTTATTGAGCATGCAAAGTAGATATTCATATTTCCGGGAATGACATCTGGATAGTTATTATGGAAATTGAATTGAAAATAAGCAAATTATTCGATGAGAATGACAACTGCTTTGATTTCCGCTCTTTCAAGGTTTATTCCCGTCTTGCTCATCATTCAATAATTGAAGGCTGAGCTTGGAAATTGCATTTGCCAGGTTTTCTCCTTGAAGGCTAAAGGTAAGGTCACCTCGTGTTCGTTCGATGATACTGCGTGCAATATCTGTTTGACGTCTGAGTCCATTGGTAATCGCATCCGGATAGTCCATCGTCACCAACACGGAAAAAATATCATCCATCAACACGAGCAGGCGTTCAGCCTCTCCAGAATTTCCCTTCCTCAAAACGTCTAGGCATCGTCTTCGTAATTCACCGACAACTTCAGATAGACCTTTCAGCCAGGTGGAATGAATTACATTGATCTCTTCTGGCGAGGGAAGAGGTTCACCCATGATCAAGGCACAAGTTATTCTTGCTTCTGCATACTCTTTGAGAGCATCCTGCGTGTATCCTGTGTGATAAAGGTTGGGATAATCATTCAACCCGGTGGTGAGTGCATCTGCCAAAATCCCGGCTTCCATAAGGTGCTCATTCATCACGTCAGTTTCTTCACGGTGAACAGCCCTGATAGCCTGAGAGCAAAACCGGATCAGCTGGCGGGATTGGGTAAGTGCATTGTCACGAGCCTGGGTATGATTGTCAAATGTCAGACGGATCTTGTCCGCGATCTCTTCCAGTTTTTCCATGGTTTGGCCCTCGAGTGGATGATATATCAAATAAGGGTGTGGGACCTTATCGATCTCACACCCGGTTTCTAATTATTCCTCTTCAGGAGGTTCGGGAGGTGGTTGGTGAGGCCTGAACAGGTTATCAGCCAATGTTGTGTTCACCGGTATTTGAATGGATCCATAAGCAGCCTCGAAACGTGCCAGGTTCTCACCGAGGGCTCGGTGCAACAGTTTGGCACTGATGGGAGATAATAGTATTCGAGCGCCGATCTGGGCTTTCACTTCCCCTGGAAGCAAGTGAGCGAAATCAATGATGATGTCTGCCGGGGAATGAGCGATCCGTGCCAGGTTGGCATACGTAATCTTTAAGTCCGGATTGGCTTCCAGGGTTGGCGATTGGGGTGTTCCTTGATTGCTCATGGAAACCTCTTTAGTTTCTAGAAGGGAATGTCATCATCACCCGCATCAGTGTATGGAGCATCATCATCAGCCAAGGATGACCCGCTATCTGCCTCTGAACGTGATGACAGGAACCGGACTGTTCCAGCGCTGATCTCAAATGATGCTCTTGGGCTGCCATCCTGGGCTTTCCAGATCCTTGGACCACCAGTTGTTGGATCAGCAGTAAGACGACCTTCCACCAATACCTTACTTCCTTTTCGCAGGTACTGGTTGCATGTCTCTGCTTGTTTACCCCAGGCAGACACTTTGAACCAGGTTGTCTCTTTGATAGATTCACCATTATTATTGGTATATTGACGATTGGTCGCCACCGAAAAACTGGTGACTGCCTGGCCGGAAGGTGTATAACGCATTTCCGGATCGCGACCAACATTTCCGACAATAATCACTGTACTGTACATGATATCCTCCTGTATGGGCGATGACCATTAGCCCGGCGAATACCGCCGGGGGACAATTTATGTTCATATTTTACCTTACGAGTTGAATTTTGGATGAATAATTCCATAAATAATTTATCCAAAAGATTTGTTATTTTGATGAAAAATCCAGGAAAGTTATGATTCCTCCATCATCAACTTGGCTGCTTTTCTTCCGATCTCCACAGCAAAATTCGTACCACGATCCCATGGATAAACCTGGCTCATGCTGGCAAAACATAATCCTTTCATGGGAGTTTGAATTGATGGAATATTCCTGGAGTGATTGACTAATGGAACAGGCTGGGCGTATTTCGTTGAGAATAACCAGGTTTTATTGATCCAATCAATTTGAAATTCGGGATTTATTCTTTTCAAACCGGGAATAAAGAGTTCGCGCAGTTCGTCATGACTTTTCTCAAAATATTCATGGCTTGGCTCAAGATAATCGCCCATATAAACAATATGGTCACCCCCAAAATGCTCTGGCGAGACATAATTGGTATGTTCTACAAGTGCCAGGCATGGAAAACCAGCATTCTTGGGTAAGTTGAACCAGTAATACCCCTGGTTTGATAGTTGCCGTTTGAGCGAGAAGACCATAACAAGTGCAGCCATACTCTTAAGGGCAAGTATCTTATCAAGGTAATTTCCCGGAAGGGAAGGTGCCAGCCTGGCCAGGCTGGCAGGAGAAGAAGTGACCAGTACCCGGTCGAAATCGCTGGTTGATCTATCACTCTCGATCCTAACCGATTCCCCATCATCAGATTGAGAAATGGTTTTGATCCGTGTTTGATAATTGAAACTTACACCCATCTCAGATAATCTTTCTGCAAACATATTGGCAAAGTTTTGGAAACCACCTTCAAAAGTTCCCAATCGGGTCGTTCGTGCCTTAAGTCGTGCCCACATCCAAGCCATGTTGACTTTTTTATAATAATTTTCACCAAATTTTCCGATGACAAGCGGTTCCCACATCATGCGGTAGACTTTCTCGCCAGCCCATTTCCGCATCCACTCATCGACAGTATATTTTTCAAGAGATCTCCATTGATTGGTCAACCTTAAAAACAAACCCACCAGCCCAAACCGGACTTTGTTAAATCCCCACCCTAATCCTGGGAAGAGGATTGCTTTTAATATGGAATCGAAGGGATACCATTTTCCTTTATAAA
The DNA here is from genome assembly GCA_035283125.1 of Anaerolineales bacterium. Taxonomy (GTDB): domain Bacteria; phylum Chloroflexota; class Anaerolineae; order Anaerolineales; family Villigracilaceae; genus UBA12087. Next base: position 64,650 of record DATEUN010000020.1, on the reverse strand, counting down.
ACATAACCGTATAAGGCCTTGGAAAGACCACCTTGTCTGACCACCCCAGTTCTTCCACCAATCCAAGCATATGTTTATCACTGGCGAACCAATGGTGGTAAAACTTTTCCACAGACCAGTCCCAGCCAGGCTCCTTGAATCCTGCCGCCAACCCTCCGGGATGTTCTTCTGCTTCAAAAATGGTGACATCGTGACCGGTTTTTGCCAGGTCAAAAGCGGCTGCCATACCTCCGAAACCAGCTCCAACGATCGCAACTTTCATGATTTACTCCGATTATCTTTTAAGGGTTTCTCAATCCTTATCATAAATATAAGATCACGTCTACAGGGGTTTAGTTTCTTTTCTTAAGCTGTCACTCCACTTGATACCTTCACGGGCGAGGTAATATGCTCCGAGAAGTGTGATCGGAAGCCATAATGCAACATGTAATACAACTGCGTATCCCAGGGCTGTACCCTCGGGTACGTTGAAAGCTACAAGTACAGCTTTTGTTACAGCTTCCCAGGTGCCAATGTATCCAGGCGCGGAAGGGATCGTCGTCGCCAGGTTGGCAATACCATTCAAAAGCATGAGTGTAAAGAAATTCACCTCGAATGGGAAAGCTTGCATGACAAACCAGTATTTTCCAGTTTCCAACAACCAGATCACGACGGAGGTGAGGAATACCATCAGGATGTTAAAAGGCGACCTTAATGATGCCAACCCTTCCAGAAATTTCTCCAGGATGGAGGAACTGTTTTCACGTATCTTACCTGGCAAGAAATGATTGATTGCCCATAATCCGATCTTCATCGTCACAATTGGAAACATGGCTGCCAGGAGAAAGATGATCAGTGCTCCCATGAAGGCTGCAGTTCCCCACAATGCCAGGGATTGGATGTTTCCCACAAAACCAGATTCAGAACCTGCCAGTTTGGCTAATTCCGGCAGGTTGATGAACACAAATGCCAGCATGACCACGCCATCAAAGATACGTTCAACAATGATTGATGCCAATGAAGCAGAAACGGATATACCCTCCCTGCGCTTAAGAATGACTGCACGCAGCACCTCTCCAGCTCGGGCGGGGTAGATATTGTTGCCCATATATCCGATCGTGGTGATGGGGAACATGGTTTTGGTTGGAATTTTTTTAATAGGTGAAAGAAGGTAATGCCAACGCCAGGCTCTGATCCACACCCCGATGAAGTATACAGCTATGCCCGGTATCAACCAGAGATAATTGGCATCACGGATGGAAGCCCAAAAATCGAGCCATTCGATCTTGCTGAATGCCCAATACAGGAAAAAAGCGCTGATGACCAGACCCAGCCAGAAATGCCAGCGTTTCATGTTATCCCAAATCTCCTACTTTTGTCGCTTCGATCCAGGATTATTTCCTGGCAGGTATTGTTGTCGAAGGAAATAGTTTAAGCATGGTGCCAGTCAATTCTACCCGATAACGATCCTTTAATGATTGATCAGGTTGGTATAATCAAACTATGCGAATCTTTGACCAGGTATCGAAAATTACACTTCCGGATCTATTTGATGGCAATCTCTCCCTCACAGAATTCATTGGTAAACCTTTGTTGCTGGTTTTTTGGTCTGCTGAATGTCCACAATCTGAAAGGGCGGATCAGGAATTGGAAAAAAATAAGCAGTCCTGGCATGATTCGGTGAAAATAGTCAGGATCGCTTCAAACCGAAACGAGTCCTTGGGTATGCTCAGGGAAATTGCTGATCTGCGGAGATTAAAACCCATTCTTTGGGATAAAGATCAGAAAGCAGCTGACCTGATGGACGCAAAGACCACACCTCATTGTTTTCTTTTCGATAAGAAAGGGTGTTTGGAATATCAAGGAGCATTTGATGACCTGACCTTTCGTCGCAGAGAAGCCAGCCAGCTTTTTGTAGTGGATGCAATTAATGCAATCCTCGATGGAAAAACTCCTGAAATTACAGAAACCCAACCATACGGCTGCACTATAGTGCGCTATTAGATCGTTCCATGCTAAAATTAACGCATGGCACTTCCAAAACCAGATATTCAGACATCCGATATCATCCAGTTCATTAAAAGAAGCCACCTTTTTCGTGGACTTTCAGACGAAGAACTTCAACTAACCGCCAGCTACCTCCAGGTCATGCCATATCCTGCCGGTAGGATCCTGGTAAAACAGGGGTCTACGGGTAGTAAATTCTACATGGTCTACTCCGGAGGTTTGCGGGTGACTTCCAATCGGGAAGGGGGAACAGAAAAGCAATACATGCTTAATGAAGCAGATCATGTCGGGGAAGAATTACTGTTTGATGAGAACACATATTCATTGACAGCTTCTACGCTGGAAGATTCCATATTTCTTGTTCTTAATCGCCAGAACGCCTCCGAATTGTTCTCCCGGGTTGACCCTGTAAAAGCCAACTTTGAAGCTGCCAGGAATAACCATATTTTATTAAATAAGATCCATTTCAAATGGTTGCCGCCAGGAGAAGTTGTTTACTTCCTGGCACGCAAGCACCCCATACTTCTTTGGAAGTCATTGATACCGCCTTTGATCCTATTGATCGGTCCTGTTTATCTATTCTTTTACTATTCATCGACAGATAACAAGCTTGCCTTAACCCTGGCATTTTTATTGCTGGGAATCACGGTCCTGTGGATGATCCTTGCCAGGATCAATTGGGCAAATGATTACTATATGGTGACAAATAAACGAGTGATCTGGCTGGAAAAAGTGATCGGATTTTATGATAGCCGGCAGGAAGCGCCGCTGGAAACGATCTTATCGGTTGGAGTAGAAACAAGCATTATTGGGCGCTGGCTTGATTTTGGGGATGTGGTTGTGAAAACATTCGTTGGACAGATCAAGTTCTATCATGTTCGCCGCCCAAACCATGCTGCTTCGCTGGTTGAAGAACATTGGGTTCGTTCACGAGACAGAATGCGAAAGAATGACAATGAAGCCATGCAGGCGATCATGCGTAAAAAATTGGGCTTGGCTGGGGATGAGATACCAAAAGAAGCGGAATCTGGTAGTGCTGTTAAATCAACGGTAAAACCTGGGTGGATCCAGGTCTGGTTTTCCGACATCTTCAAAACCCGGCTGGAGCATAATGGCACCATCACGTATCGAAAACATTGGCTGGTTCTTTTCAGATCCACCTGGATTCCCGCTATGCTTGGATTAATGTTGTTGGCGATGCTTCTTTACCAGTTCATCTTTGTTCCCTTAAGTGGAAACGAAGGGATGATTCTTCCGATCAACTTGAATTCACTTGTTGCTGGCATGGCGGCAGTCCTGGTTGGAGTGCTTGGGTGGTGGTTATATAATTACATGGATTGGAGAAATGATATCTACCAGGTCACCCAGGACCAGGTTTTTGATATCAAGAAACGACCATTGGGCAGGGAGGAACACCAGGTGGCACCATTGGACAATATCCTCAGTACAGAATACAAGCGAGTTGGATTGATGCAGGTGCTGTTTAATTATGGAAATGTCTACATCACGGTTGGAGGATCAGAACTGGTCTTCGAGAATGTTGCCGATCCTGTTACCGTTCAGAAGGATATCGATTTGGTGAGGATGGCCATGGTCGCCAGGAAAACGGAATCTGAAAACAAGGTGGAGAGGGATCGACTTGCCGATTGGTTTGCCGTTTATCATAACGATCCACTTACCAACCCTGGAACTTTGAATGCGGAAGATCAACCATGGTCTGATGAACATGATGTACAATAGCGTTTGCTGAGCATAAGTGGAACATATCTAATAATTAAACGGAACAGATCATATGGCATTACTGGAAATTAAAACGATACCTGATCCGGTGTTGAGACGGAAAGCTCAACCTGTAACGAAGATTGATGATGAAACAAGGGAATTGATCGACAACATGGTCGAAACCATGCGTGAAGCTCCAGGTGTTGGTCTTGCTGCCCCTCAAGTTGGAATTTCCCAGCGCATTATCGTTGTGGAATACACGACCAACGAAGATGATATGGATGCGCCCAAAAAACTATTCACAATGGTAAACCCTGAGATGAAAATTCTTGATGATGAAAAAATAATGGGTGTTGAGGGTTGTTTGTCCTTACCTGGTTTACTCGGGGAAATTGATCGAGCCTATAAAGTATCCGTGAAAGGCTTTAATCGCCAGGGAAATCGAGTCAGGGTTAAAGCGGAAGGATGGCTCGCCAGAATATTCCAACATGAGATAGATCACCTTGATGGGATCGTTTTCACAGACAGGGCAACCAGGATTTGGAAACCAGAACCGGATGAAGATTATTTCGATAATGTTTGATCTTTATTTCACCACAGGTATAACTATGAACCAGGTGCCATGTATCTGACCCATTTGTCTCTCACCAATTTTCGCAACTATTCCCGCCTGGATATCGAAATACCCCGGCGGGCTGTTTTGCTGGTCGGGAACAATGCCCAGGGGAAAACGAATCTCCTTGAAGCTGTCTACTTTTTAACAGCATTCACATCATTCCAAACCCATTCCGATAGACAAATGGTCAACTTTATCGCTGCACGTGAACAAATTGCAGTTGGCAGGCTGGTTGCTGATTATAAACGTGGAGACAGATCACATAGGATGGAGGCTCGATTGATCCTTGAGCCGACTGGGTATAACGGAAAGCGGCTGCGCAAAGAGATTCTTTTGGATGGTGTCAAACGCCCACTGGTGGAAGTGATTGGTCATTTCAATGCTGTTGTGTTTGTTCCTCAGATGTCCCGGATCATCGAAGGTGGACCTGATGAGAGACGCAGGTACATAAACCTTTCCATTGCTCAATCAGAACCAGGGTATGCCAGGGCGTTGAGCGAATATTCCCAGGCAGTTACACAAAGAAATGCATTATTGAAATTGCTTAGTGAACGCCGGGGTGATCCTGAACAGCTTGTCTACTGGGATGAGATCATAAGTCGCAGCGGGGCAGTCATCATTAAGGAGCGCATCCAGGCATTGATCGACCTGGAGGAGATTTCCAGGTCTTATCACCAGGGGTTGACCAATGATATAGAGGTTCTCCACCTTGATTATCATCCAGCGTTTGAACCCATGCCGGGAATGGATGGGCAGATATCGCTTCCAATGGATACCCGGGTCGACCGCAGTAAATTGACCCTGGATGAGATCCGGGAAGGATTCCTTTCCCGCTTGAAACATATCCGGGCAGAAGAAATTAGCAGGGGCATGACCACGATCGGACCTCATCGGGATGATATAAGGTTCCTGGTAAACCGACTTGATCTTGGTGATTATGGATCAAGAGGTCAGATTCGTACAGCTCTCCTGGCTTTAAAGCTTGCCGAAGTGCAGTGGATGCATGACCGTACAGGTCAATGGCCTGTCATCCTTCTTGATGAAGTGATGGCAGAGTTGGATGGACATCGAAGAAACGATCTTTTGAAGCATTTAAGCAATTGTGAGCAGTCCATGCTCACTACGACAGACCTGGCACCATTTGATTCCGAATTTGTTGCCAATGCAGCTTGTTGGACGATTAACGCCGGTCAGGTGTCTGGGATGGAACCAAAGGAGTAAGGATGTCTGTAAAGAATGTCAATGAAGTGCAAGCTCAGAATGTGTCTGCAGGTGTGGATACCTCCATTCAGGTATTAATTTCATCCGAGGAAGGTCCTAATTTTGCCATGCGAAAATTTGTCATACAGCCTGGGGGAGGGATGCCTCTTCATACCAATACTGTCGAACATGAGCAGTATGTTCTAAATGGGAAAGCTAAAGTTCAGATCGGTGATGTTGTTCATCATGTAAAACAGGGAGATGTTGTCTTCATTCCGGAAGGTGTTCATCATTCTTATCAGAATACTGGTGAGGCCACCTTCGAATTTCTATGCATGATACCGAATAAACCCGATAAGATCGAGCTGGTTGTTGAGGGATGTTAAACAAATCACCCATTCACGAAATAGAATATCCATTTTTTGGGGTTTTAATAATTCTATGGCTTTTATCAGTTAATTTAAGATCGCTTTTCGTTTCAGAGGATCTTTGGTAGGGATGCCAGCTTTACGGGGGTAACCAGGAGGTGTTGTGGCGATTTTGTCAATCACAATCAGGTACCGTTCCTCGACAACACCGGGGAGGGTAATGGGTAGTAACTGCCTGATATGCCCTCCTAAAAGATTAATGGCAAATTCTGCAGAATGAGCTTCAGCAGGTCCTGTATCTCCTTTTTGAGCCAGGATATATCCGCCAACCTTGACCAGGGGTAGAAGGTATTCAACAAGTACAGGGAGACGGGCAACAGCACGGGCTATCGCCAATTCATAGGATTCACGATGGTTTTTCAGATGTCCGACATCTTCAGCCCGTGCATGGATGACTTCCACCTCAGTCAAATTCAATCGTTCAACGATGTGTCGGCAGAAATCTGCTTTCTTTCCTACTGATTCCACCAGGGTGAGTTGTAAACGCGGATAGAGGATCTTCAAGGGAATACCAGGAAATCCGGCACCAGTCCCAATATCGATCAGACTTGTTGGGGGTTTGTTTTTCCAGGCTTGGATACAGGAAAATGAATCCAGAAAATGTTTGGTGTGGATGCCATTTTCATCCCGGATGGCGGTAAGGTTGAATTTACCGCTCCACTCCAATAACTCCTTTGTGTACGTCTCCAGGGCTGTAATTTGCCAATTCTGGAGTTGGATGCCAAATAACGATTTTGCATCCTGCCTCAGTTTATCCATATTAATATTATAAATGCACTTCAAATAATTAAAATGGGGGGGGATTATTAACTGGTGAGAATACAGGTCAATCTTCAAGGAGTTGATGAACGAAAAGACTCTGATGGGTACAACCCATCAGAGTCTTTTGAATTACATATGAGTGAAAGGTCTATTCAGAAGGTGGTGTAACCTTTTTCCCGGTTTTTCGTTTCTTGAGTATTGCTCGCACTACTAGGTAAACAAGGTACATGGGGATCAGGATAGTGATCAAGATTGGCACAACCAAAAGGAAGAAGTTGATCATGAAATCTACAAAACCCTGCCAGAATTCGATCAAGCTCTGAATTGCATCCCGGACAACTCCTTCCGGTTTCCATCCACCAATTTCAATTGGTTGAATGGTGGCTTCTGCGATCAAGGTGATGGACACAGCTGAAAGTGCAGATGCCTGTTCGTAATATTGGATCTGTCCCTTGATCATATCGATTTGCTGGTTGTAATACTGCAGTTGGGTGAAAACATTGAGAACGTCATCAGTCTTCTCTGCTTTCTTCATGATTTCTTCCAGCTGAGCGGCAGCAGCTTGAAGGGAATGCAGTTGTGAGTTCAGATCGATATAATCCTGTGTGACATCCTGGCCGATTCGGTTTTGGTTGCGGACTTCGACAACGTCGGCTTTGATTTCATCCAATGCTTCATCAAGGATTTCCGCAGGAATGCGGATGGTTATGCTGCCTTCAGGTATAGACGATCCATTGGAACGCTCATTTTGATACAGGTTTGAGGAAACTACAAAACCACCCATTTCAACGGCCATTTTGCCGATCTCGGTCATTTTTATTTCGGGGTCTGGAACAACGATGGAGAGATCAACATTTTGGATCACCATACGTTCCTGGATTTGGTTCTTGGAGGAATCAATGTTTCCCAATCCCCTATCCATTGCAGCGGATGGTGCATAAGAATCCACAGGTGCAGACTCCATCCCCAACCCTTCCCCAACTGAAACCTCTGGAACACCTGAATTTTGGCTGACTGAAGCTGCCTTCAGTCCACAGGCGGATAGCGTGATCATTAAGATTAATAAACTAAAAAAAGCGATTTTCTTCATCTGTTCTCCTCCTTGGAGTGGATGATTGGTTGTCTTAATGAAGACGTCGGTTTCCAATGGATTGTTCCCGTTTTACTCACCTTACCAACCGTTCTCAAGTCGATCTGCATGATAGGGTGGAAGCCCAGCATTAAGAATACGTTCCTGCACCTGTTTAATATCATAGGTTACACGCTGTGGAAACCATGTTTGATTTTCAGGATCAAAAATGCAATAAGATGCCCGCGGGTCCCGGTCTCGTGGTTGTCCAACGGAACCAGGATTTAGAAACGTACTTCCAGTCAGTGAATGAATTTTATTGATTTCTGGAATTTCGTGGATGGGTTCATCATTCCCCGGTGGCCAGAAATATATGGCAGGGTAATGGGTATGTCCAAAAAAACACCAGGTTGTATCAAGATAGGGAAGGTTTTGTTTGGCAATCTCCGAATCCATGATGTATTCCCAGGTCGGGTCACGGGGACTTCCATGCGTCAATGTTACTCTTTCACTAACCTTGATCATATTGGGAAGACTTTTCAGGAAATCCTTGTTATCCTGTAAAAGTGCACTCCTCTGCCACAGCATGGACCTGTGGGCATCGCCATTGAATGTTTCCAATCCCAACCCACCGATGGATGCCAGGTCATGGTTCCCCATCAGGCACACAAGATTGGGCAGTTCCCTGATCAATGAAATACATTCATTTGGGTCAGGTCCATAGCCAACCAGGTCACCCAGGCACCATGTATTGGTTACCTCTCCCGCATCAGCCAGGACAGCTTCAAGCGCCATCAGGTTGGCGTGAATATCAGATATTACCAGGATCCGGGTCAATGATCTCCCATCATACCTGCTATGCTGGAGATAATGGCTTCTGCAATTTCCGCCTTACTTTGAAGGGGTAATTCTTTGCTATTCCCATCAGGATATAAAAGGGTCACCTTGTTGTTGTCCACGGAAAAGCCGGAATCGGAAGCTGAAATATCATTAGCTGCGATCATATCCAGATTTTTGGATTGTAATTTTTCACGGGCATTATTAAACAGGTCCTGGCTTTCTGCTGCAAAACCTACAAGAACTCTGGGCCGTTGCGCTGAATTTTCTTTTGAGTTAAGTGCTGCAAGAATATCCACCGTGGGTTCAAGCATGAGAGGAGGGAATCCATCCCGTTTCTTTATTTTCTTGTTGGATGATATTTGTGGTTTGAAATCAGCGACAGCAGCTGCCATAATCAGGGCGTCTTTTCCAGCCAGGTTATCAAGTACAGCTTTCAGCATTTCCTGTGCAGTTTGAACTTTAATGAAGATCGCACCTATCGGAGGATGAAGAGCTGTTGGAGTGCTGATCAGAGTAACCGTAGCGCCTTCATCGATGGCAGCTTGTGCCAAAGAATATCCTTGTTTGCCGGAAGAGCGATTGCTGATATATCGAACAGGATCAATGGGTTCTTGTGTTCCTCCGGCAGTAACCACTACCTGCCTGCCTGAAAGTGAACCATTTTTCCCAAGCACTTTGCGGATGTGCCCGAACAAGTCTTCAGGCTCAAGCATTCGCCCCAATCCTATGAGCCCGGAGGCCATCCGACCTTCACCAGGACCTGCAAATTGGATACCTCTCTTGGCGAGGATTGATACATTCTCATGTGTGGCGGGGTGGGAGTACATACCCGCATCCATAGCAGGTGCAATTAAGATCGGGCATTCAGCAGCCAGGGCTGTTATTGTCAATAGGTTGTTTGCAATCCCTCCTGCCAGTTTGGCGATAGTATTTGCCGTACAGGGGGCTATGACCAGCAGATCGGCTGTGTGTCCAAGTCCAACATGAAGTACATGTGCCTGACCTCCCCACAGATCGTTTTCGGTAAATGCTTTTCGTCCGGTCACCGATTGAAAAGTCAATGAGCTTACGAATTTCTCGGCACCTTGTGTGAGGATTACATCCACGATGGCACCTGCTTGAGATAGCTTTGATGCAAGGTCAGCAGCCTTGTAACATGCAATAGAACCGGTTACTCCCAGGATGATATGCTTATCTTGAAATATTCTTGTCATTGTCTGGTTTCTTTCATACACTGATTCTGAACAGGAATCTCTTAGTCACTTCACGAGAAAATTGTAAGGATCAATTTACTTGATTATACATTGTATGAGTGCCTTTCCCCGTTTCTTTGCGAGAATGGAATTATTAATTCTCCCTGGTCAGCACAGTATAAGAAAATTCACCTGCCTGGTTTCCAATCGAAATGCCTGCCAATTTCGGATGTATAAACGGTTCCAACCGTGTCTCTGTTGATCTGCAGCCACTCGGAAAAACGGGTCTCCCCATTGGGAGTATTCCTGGATACGAGGTATTCCTCCATCAGACCTCTTAATTCATTCTTTGTAAGGATATTATCTCCAACAAAAGGACCAATTATTTTGCCCATGAGAATCCCGATGGATGCTGGTACATGAATTAACCTTGTTCGCCTTGAAAGGGTATCAGCGATCAATTCTAGGAAATCTTTGAAGGAATGGATTTCCGGTCCAATAGCATCAACGACAGTACCGCTGGGTGCATCAGCTAGGTTGACAGCAATTTGAGCCAAGTCTTCTACATAAACCGGCTGAACCCGATAATTACCATCACCGAAAACTGGAAAGATCGGAAATTTACGGATCAACCAGGCGATATTATTCACCAGGATATCTTCCTGTCCAAAGACAAGGGTTGGTCGGACAATCACATGTGGTATGTCGAGATCAGTCAGCATCTTTTCCTGGATGCCTTTACCCTGGTAGTACGGGAGATCCGAGCGGGGGGAGGCATGGGTCACACTGATCTGAACGATCTTGGACACCCCCGCTTTCCTGGCACACTCGAACAGTACCCGGGTGTTGGCTAATGCACTTTCGAATGTCTGGTCATCGTGTGGAAACCGGATCCAGTAGGTGTTATAAAGCGTGTCCACCCCGTCAAATGATCGCAGTAATTCAGAAGGTCGATTAAACTCGTAGGGGAATGCCTGTACCTGGCTGCCAAAAGGATTTGGTTTATTGGGATGCGTGGTTATGGTCCGAACCTGCCTGCCTGTAGCAAGCAGGCGGCGGGTAATGTATTTTCCAATATATCCAAAAGAACCGGTGACAATATCCATTATTTAACTGAACCATACATCTTGGAAGTGATGATGGTAATTTTTTTTTTATATATAGAATTTAAGTGGGTCGATCTCCTCCCGAAGCAAACGAAGTTCTTCAGGAGTGGGCGGTTTAATATTGTCAACCATGTCTGGTATTACCAGTTCAAATCCTGTATTGTCGATCACTTCATCTATCGAAACATCCGGGAATACACTCTTTAGTCGCATGCGGCAGGTTCCTGGTTCAAAATCCATCAAAGCCAGGGTTGAAACGACTAAGATCGGGCCTGTTCCGGGGGGAAGCCCTGCTTCTTCTCGCGAGCCAGGTCCGCTTAAAAAACCCGGTGTTGTCAGGAAATCGACTTTGGGAACAAATCGACGGGTATCATGCTGAATGATCGTAATCGTTTTCCAGCAAAACGATCCAACATCATTTCCGCCACCGCTTCCCGGTAGCCTCACCTTGGGATGGTCATGATTGCCAATAACAACAGTGTTTAAATTACCATAAGGATCGATCTGGGCACCTCCCAGGAATCCATAATCGATGAAACCACGCTGGGCTGTTTCCATTGTGTCGCAAATGCCAAGTGCTGAGATTCCCTTGTGAAATGTTCGGGCTTCTCCAACAGCGCGAGGAAGCTCTTCCAGGATCGCTCCGGTTCCACCGAATTCAAACACTGGAACCAGGTTTGGTGCCGTGGTCTTCGATGCCAGCATGGCAGCCAGCATGGGTACCCCTGTGCCAATAAAGCAGGTCGTACCATCCTCAAATAGCCTGGCAGCCACGCAGATCATTAATTCGGTTTTGGAATAATTGGGTTCTGTCATCACTCCCTCCTTTCCCGATTCTTTACAGCTTCTTTGAGCAGCTTATCCCCGATCAGGTTGAGGTACCCAGCATGATCAGGTACGGAGTGTACATATTTCTCCAGGTATTTTTTCGCACCTTCCTCAGTGGAACTCATATCAACCCATTCCTTGATCCCTTTTTCGTCTCTTCCATACATGTATGCCATTTCACCAGGGTAAGACCCGAAGGGAGCATGGACAACTGCATCAACCAGGAAGTAAGGGATGATAGTACGGTCAGGATATTTCCGAATTTCTTCAGTTGGGATGATCTCTTCTGCACTGATGATCAACCGCTTGCAAGCTCGTGACATTTCAACTGCAAATCCAGATATACCCTCTATCTGGCAGTTTCCATATTTATCTGCTCTTTGAACATGGATGAGGGCAACATCAAGTACAAGAGCCGGAAGCAGGGCAACCTTGATCCCGGTGAAAGGATCCTCAACGACCTTGGCAGCACTGTGTTTGAGCATGTCTGTTCCCAGCATGGATCGTGCCGGCAAAAATGGAACACCCATGGCAGTGGCTTTCATACGCCAGGTGATCGAAGCATTCGACCATTCCACGCATGTCTCGACTTGTCCGCTTTCAACTGCCCTGCGAAGGCTTGGGGGAATACCGTACACTTCCAGACCGATATAGGTAATATCAAGTTTCTTTACCAGACCAGCCGCAAGCCACAGATCCAGTTCAAGGACTCCTTGCCCGCATACCCGTAGATCTTTTTTTCCCTGGCGGATGACTTCACGGGCAAGGCTCATCGGGGCACGCACGGTTCCATAAAGTTCAGTACCAATATAGCAGCCATCCTGGACGAAACGGTTAATGGCTTCTGACTCACTCATCCGTTTATCTACCAATTTCCGACTTTTTTGAGTGCGATTCCATTCACGGAATTCATCCATGTCAAATGGTTGGATTAATTCCCCAATTCCCGATTCCAAAATATCCATCACAGCTCCTTGTTTCTGATTCTTGAATGACTCCCTGTTCCCTGTCTTTATATTGTAAAAGATTTTTATCTCTTCATTATGTACTTAATTCTGGATCCAGGATTAAGGGTTCATCCCAAAATGGATGTTCCATGCATCCTGTATGAGGTATGCTGGAGGCGATCCATCCAGACTAAGAAATAAGACTTCGCTGGTTCTGGTTGGCAAATGGATCAACCTGACCACGAGGGAGCTGCCATCTGCTGACCATGCAGCTTCTGGAAAACCATTCGCTGTAAGTTGCAGCATGTTTGGCCATACTATTTGCCAGGGAACTCCTAATCCAGTTCCGGATAAGAGTGAGAGGTTGTACTTTCCAGGTGCAGATGGATCCGGGTCTCCCTGGAAGAAGATCAGGTTGCCGTTACTGTTTTCATATGGCCACCAGGTATATTGTTCACTGATCAGGGTTTGCTCGGCAGCTCCCACGATTGCGTTTATGCTGTACAACCCCGGGTTGGTACTCATCATGCCCGGTTCAGTGGCATGGGCGGAGAATAAAACCATGCTGTTGCTGCTCCAGGTCTGGGTGTCAGCATGATCAAATTCAGAAAGCAGAATTCCATCTGCAACGGAGAGGATACCGCTTCCACCCCATTCATAATACCCTATGTAGAGGGATAACTTTTGACCATCCGGTGACCAGGACCTTGGGCTGTAGGTTCGAAATTCTGAAGGGGAAGTGTTGTGGTTGTCAGGGAGTACGAGTTGGTCATTCATAATGGTGAGATCAATGAGGTGGATCCCACCCATGGAATATGCTAGGAATTTGCCATCCGGTGAAAAAAGAGGTTTCCTTGGGGGGCTGTTCTCCGCTCCCTGAGCCAGTATCTCACGATTTCCCGTAGAGGGATCAAACCGGATGAGTTGTCGATCAACGATATATGCCAGGGTATTGTCAATCGGGTTAATATCAAAAGTTGATACACCCCCTGATTCCTGGGTCAGTTGTGTGAGTGTCAATCCATTGTTGTCCATTCTCCAGATCTGGCTTGTGCTTCCTTCTCCACGAAGGAAATAAAGTGGTGCAGGAAGGATACTCTGGTTATTCTCAACAACTTCAAGATTTATTGATACCTCGATCGGGTTCCCATCCGATCCAGGCACTGGGATGCCCGAAGAATCCAGGAGCTGCCATATGCCGGTGTGAATTCCTGCGGAAATTGGTGCAGCAAACGGTGCGCTGATTTCAAAGCTCGCTCCGGGTTGAATGGCTCCCGGCATGGGAATGGATACAGGTGCTCCCATCAGCTCTCCTGCAGTGAATCGCAGGCGGTATGCATCGGGAGTGAATGTACATTCTCCGCTGTTTTCTAAACGCCAGATCTTTGTGGAACTGGTTGGTGAAGGGAAGCGTGTTCCTGCTGGAATGGTGACATCAGCAGAAAAGGTTGCTTCTGACCGACATACCCCTTGTCCTATTGCAGACGACCCTGGTCGCCAATCCGGCCAACGATCAGTATAAGTATTATTGGTTAGACGCATTTCTCCACTGCCATCGGAATTGATCATGTATATTTCGTAGTTTCCGTCGTTATTATCGTTGCGGGTTGATACAAAGGCAATCCGGGAACCATCTGGAGACCAGGCTGGATCGAATTCATCAGCAGGGTCGCTTGTCAACCGGGTAAGGTTATTTCCATCCTTGGTCATGATATAGAGATCTTTATTGTCATTGGCATTGGCTGTAAAGACGATCCGCTGACCATCAGGCGACCAGGCAGGACTACCTTCATAAAATGGGTTTGATGTTAATTGTGTCAGTCCAGATCCATCCACGTTGATGAGATAGATATCGGAGTTGCCGCTGTTTTCCGGATCGGCACTGAAAACGATCTGCTGCCCATCAGGTGACCATTTGGGATCTCGTGTCCAGGGAGATAATCCTGGCACCTGGAAAAATGCTGAGGTGGAAACAGAATAACGATTAAGATCCCACCCAAAATCACCGGATGATATGAAAACCAATTGACTGCCGTCCGGTGACCAATCAGGTGCATCACTGAATACATCCGTAACAGCCGCTGGTTGGTTTCCCTCAAGGATCCCACCAATCTCTGTCATATCCATGATTGCGATTCCACTGCCTGTGCCAAAGTCTATTCGCATAGCAAGATGCATACCATCTGGAGACCATGCTGGGTAGCTGTACTCTCCGAATTTTTCTGTCAGACTTGTCTGCCTGGACCCATCTGCATTCATCAGCATGACCTGCCAGAGACCATCTCGTTCAGAAGAGAATGCAATTTCGCCATCAGTTGCTGGAAAATCAAAAGCCGGTTCTGGCGGAAGTGGTGTGGGAAGCTCCACAGTCGAAGTTTGTGTGCTGGTAATAACATTGGTGATCGAAGGAACAGGACCACAAGCGGTAAGAACCAGAAAAAGAAAAATTAATAGGAAGGCTTGAATAGATTTCATAATGTCTCCAAAAAGCAATTCTCAGAAGTGAACTTGGTTGTGTATTGACAAATAGATTTCAAGGTTCATGTAATTCATCCATTTCTCAAAATTAGGATTCGTTAAGTCCTAATTATCAAAGGACATATTATATATTATCAAAGAATATTATATAAACAACTTATAAAATAATGATAATTGGAGATATTGATTTTCTTGTAAGGAAAAACAGATTTAATTATTCAATGAAAAGATCCGATACTGTCAAAATAGCATAAAATTATTTGCCTCTGCACTCCAGAGCAAAGGTTTATATAAACGAAATCCATATTTTCTGTTCATTACTGCTGAATAAGGGAGACCTTAAATGGATGTAGCTCAGCGATCATTATATTTTTCTTTATGGAAGGATCAGCCATCATGAATGCATTGGCAGCATTTTCATTTTCAGCTTTGAAGATCACCAGCCCAAAGGAATTATCCATGCAAGGTCCGGCAATCACCACCTGCCCGGATTTTACACCTGCTTTTAAATAATTATAATGTTCCTGCATGGCAACCACTTCATTTTCGCTTGGATTGTCAAAGAACTCATCTCGCATAGGGTGGATCAAATAAATGAATTCAGCCATGCATCACTCCGAGAAAGAACCTGACCATGTTTCAAAACGACGTCCCCCACGTTGTCCGTCCTTGAAAAAAGCCAGGTAGGTTAAAACCTGGTAGGGAATGAATTTTTGTTCCCTTGGTTTGAAAACAGCCAGGTCATAGTAATTATGCCAGGTGCCGCTGTTGATGTAAACCTGGTTGGTTGCTTCCTTCCTGAATGCAGGGTGCGAATCCAACGGTACAATCTCATGTCGGTGAGTGTGTCCGTAGACGATGAATTGGGCTGTTCTGTCAAGGAAGGCAGATTCTTTCAATGCATATTCTGAGAAGGTGACATTTCCTGTCCACAATTTTTCCCTGGCCCAAAAAACGATATCATCTATTGTCTTGAAAGATGTCCTGCTGGTAAGGTTAATAAGCAATTGCATGGCATCTGCAGCATCGAATTTAAAACGTTCATCAGCCGCACATACGATATCCAGTTTCAGGAAGTCTCTTCCGATATCATCCCAGATCTCTTTGATCTTTTTTTGTTCCTTTTCGGGAACATTATTTTGCCTGAGCTGGCTGCTGATCCAGAGTGGGGCAACCAGGGTTGGTCGCACGTTGTAAAGATCGTGCAAACTTTCCAGAAAATTGGGATTGATTTTATCGCCCAACTGCTGGTCGAGCTCAACAGGAAATCTGTTCACCAATTCCATCGTAAAAGCATCCCCAATGGTGGCGTGATCACGTCCCAGGTCGGGGTCAAAATTAAGCGGATCATACATATCGCCATGTTGGGCATATAACTTGTAACGGGAAAACAATTTTTGTAGATCCTTTGATTCTTCAACTTCATGGGGGAAAGGAGTGATCGGATTGGATAACCCAAAGGTTGAAACAATTTCAGCCCTGATATTATTGTATTGTTGACCTGGTAGGTGATAATACCAATCATGATTTCCTACCATGTAATGGATCCGCACAGGAACAGGAATCCGTTCCTCGCTGTCTTTTACCATGCGGCCTCGTTGATCTGCGGGAGGCAGTCGGACGATCCTGCCTTCTGATAAATAACGAAGGATTTTTAATGAAGCTTCATTATGCTTGAGAATGCTTTTCGTTATTTCAGCAAGCTTGGCTGAATACGCTGGTGTACTGGAATCTGACCACGGTCGAACTTGTTCGGGATGTGTTGTGGAAGTCTTGAACCATAAGGTTGAATGGAGCGGATCAAGAATATCGCCCAATAAAAGGATATCGATGCTTTCAATGGGTATGTAACGCCCATTACTTCGCCATGATGCACTGGTTGCCAGTTCTGTGACCCTGTCTGCAAATAACTTAAATGCTCCTGAAGTGATCGATTTGCCAGAACTTCCGTCCACCAGGTGAAGATCACTGATGATGATGAACAAGAAAACCTCCTCCGTTTCTCCAAGTACCGGGATAATTATAGTCTTTTTCTGATTGCCATCTTCCGGTTATGCTAGAATTAACTAGATGAAGATCACCCAGGCGCGCATACTTTTCATGGGATCTCCCGATTTCGCAGCTCCAGCATTAGGGCAGCTTTCATTGCGATCCCGGGTCGTGGCTGTTGTTACCCAACCGGATAGGCCATCTGGGCGGGGAAGGATCCTTCAATCACCTCCAGTCAAGGTGAAAGCACTGGAACTAAATATCCCGGTTTTTCAACCTGTGAAGGTGAATGATCCAATGTTCCTTGAGCAAATTACGGATGTTGACCCGGATCTGATCGTGGTGGCTGCTTATGGTCAGATCTTGCGGAAGAGTATCCTCGAATTAGCCCCATTCGGTTGTGTAAACATCCATGCTTCCCTTCTTCCCAGGTGGCGTGGTGCTGCTCCAATCCAGGCATGTATCCTTGCTGGTGATGAAAATTCAGGAATAACGATCATGAAAATGGATGCAGGTGTGGACACAGGTCCGATCCTTGCTCAGGCTGCTATAAGGATTGATCCTGAAGAAACCGGTGGTAGTCTTTCTATGAAGTTGGCAGATTTGGGTGGGAAATTAATAATGCAAACTCTACCAGGATACCTGGCTGGAGAAATTGTGCCTGAACCGCAGGATGATAAACAGGCGACATATGCCCCCATGTTAAAGAAAGAAGAAGGTTTATTGGATCCGGGTCAGCCAGCAGAAATTCTTGCCAGGAAAGTTCGTGCTTATAATCCGTGGCCGGGAACATTCCTTCTTTTCAATGAGAATTTCTTAAAAGTTCATGCTGCCCATGAAGAACATAGTGGGGAACCTGTGGGACTTAGGAGGGAGATCAATGGAAATCCTGCCATTACTACAATAAATGGTTGCCTGGTCTTGGATGCCGTACAACCTGCAGGGAAAAAAATTATGGAAGGAAAGGCTTTCCTTTCAGGAGCCCGGAATTGGCTTAATGATTGATTTACTTTAATGAAGGTCTAATGGCAGTTCGAAAATATTTTCGTTTTTTAAACGAAAGGTTCTTTCCCTGCCTGACATTAGATTGTTCTTTCTGATCAATGAAGTAGATCAACCCGGTTAACCAATTCTCCTTTTATGAAAGCCTGGAGGGCATCATCAACCATCTTTATATCTGTCAGTATCGGACGGATCCCTCTGGTTTTCACACTTTCAAAGGCACCCAATCCCATACCTCTGCAGATCAGGACTTCACAATCCTGTATTGGTTCGGTCATCTGTAAATGTTTTTCATGGGATTGCTTACCCATGCCATGTTTCTGACCGGGTTGATCATGGTCATGGGGAACATCCTGTAATTGATAATGGTTGATCTTCTCTCGAAGCTCTCTGTTTATGATTTGGTCATTTTCAATGGTTGCAACCAGATAATGTGTTGCCCTTCCAAAGTGTTGACTGATGGTATCACTCCCGTTTGTTATAACAGCTATTTTCATTTTTTCTCTCCAATTTGTTCGATGGTTTTGTCGGCAATAAGCATAAACCTTCACCTTCAAGAGATAATATAGTTTGAAATTATGTAGATACCATTAAATAAGTATTATATTTGTCTTAATAATAATTATTAGCGAGATGGAATTTATATATGTCCATATGCAAGGTTTTAAGATCATAATTCGATTCACTCTGGTAAAATAATGCAGCTTATGAAAGAAGATCAAAAACCTTATTTAATTACCTTCCTCCGTCATGGTGAATCAGTAGGAAATGCAAATGGATATTTCCAGGGTCAATCTGATTTTCCATTGACCAGGAAAGGCCAAGCACAGGTTACAGCACTGATCAAACGCTGGCAGGATGAAAAAGTGATCTTCGATTTGATCATCACCAGTCCTTTGTCTCGGGCTTACCAGACTGCCGAAATGATCGCTTCGTCATTTAATATTCCATTGGAATCAAATGATTTGTGGATGGAGCGCGATAATGGAGATCTGGCAGGGTTAACCCACGAGGAAGGCAATCGAAAATTTCCCCAGCCCGAGTTTTCAAATATCTACCGATCATTCGGTTCAACAGGGGAAGGAGATTGGGAGCTATATCTTCGTGCAGGACGATGTTTGCATGAATTGTTAAGACGGGAACCAGGGAAATACCTGGTGGTTTCACATGGTGGGCTACTCAACCAGGTATTGTATTCAATAATGGGAATTACACCTCAACCCAACTATTCTGGGACCAGGTTCCGGTTCGTGAATACCGGGTTTGCCGACTTAATTTATTTTCCTGCCTGGCATCGATGGCAGGTTGAAACCATAAATGACCATGCTCATTGGAAAGACGCTCAATGACAATAACCTCAGGAATTCGCTGACCAATCTGCAAGCAAGCATTTATAATGGTTTTCTTCTAAATCAATGCTTCTGTACTTGGAGGTAGAAATTGGATAAACTATCGATCCTGACTTTCGGAGCCGGGGCAATAGGGACATACATGGGTGGTTCGTTGGCATTGGCTGGACACAGGGTTGTGTTCCTGGAGCAGCCAGCTGCTGCTGCAGAATTAAACAGCCGGGGTATGAAACTGGATTTAAGTCTTGATGACCGCTGGGGTTTGGATCAACCAATTGGATTGCCATCCTCGAGTTTCTATTGTTCATCTTCCTTGAAAGAGGCACTCGAGCATGGACCTTTTGATGCAGCCATCTTCGCTTTGAAATCATTCGATACAGACACAGTGCTGGATGGAATGAAACCCTATGTTGAGAAGATGCCCCCGGTCTTATGCCTTCAGAATGGTGTCGAAAATGAAGGCAAGCTGCGAGCAACATTAGGAAGCGGAAAAGTCTTGACGGGAACCATTACAGCATCGGTTGGCAGATCAGGAGTTGGAAATATTGTTCTTGAAAAATTGCGCGGAGTGGGAATTGCCACCGATTGTGATCCAGAATTGATTCCACTGACCGAAAAACTTTTCAAGGCTATGAACGAAGCCAACTTGAATGCAGTTTTGTTTGAAAATGGATTGGATATGAAATGGTCAAAAATGTTGACCAACTTGATGGGAAGTGCAACTTCTGCCATCCTGGATATGACTCCCGCTGAGATTTTTAGAAACCGCAGTCTATTTGCAATGGAAATGGGTATGCTGCGTGAAGCTCTTCGTGTTATGGATGCCCAGGGAATCCATCCTGTCAAACTACCAAAAGTACCCGTACCGTTGCTTACATTTGCTGTCCGCTATTTACCAGGATTTATCGTCCGACCAATTCTTGTGAAGATGGTAGGGTCGGGCAGGGGAGCTAAAATGCCATCGTTTCATATTGATCTTCATGCTGGAAGAAAAAAAATTGAAGTCGATTATTTGAATGGAGCAGTGGTTAGAGCTGGACAGAGAGCGGGAATACCAACACCAATAAACCACTTGTTGAATACGACCTTGCAGGATCTTGTTGATGGAAAGCAGGCGGTTAGTGATTATTCCCGCCAACCAGGGAAACTATTGGCAAAGTTATGACAAATCAAGTATTGATTGAACAGGTTGAACCAAGCGAGTTCGTGGAAGTTCACTTTCCAGATGGAAGGGTTCTGAAAGGTCCCAGGGGAACAACAGTCGGAGAATTTCTGGAGTCAGCTCAAAAAGAAGGAGATGTCCCCTATGTCGCTGCGATCGTTAATTCCGAATTGCATGAATTAACTCACCGGATCGAAAGGGAATCTGAAATCTCTCCTGTAACAAGGGCAGACCAGGATGGCGCCCGTATATATCGTAGATCATTGACATTCTTATTGGAAGTTGCATTCTCCCATTTATTCCCTACCGGCAGATTGCTTATCGATCATTCGGTCGCATCCGGTGGATATTACTGCCATGTAATTGGAAGAATTCCATTGGATGAAGCTGAACTTCAGGAACTTAATAATCTGATGCTGCAGTATGTACTGGAGGATCTTCCATTTATTCGCAAGATCCTTCCTCTTGATGAAGCCAGGGCATATTTTGAAAAAATGGATTATCCTGACAAAGTAAGACTTTTGGCACACCGGCATAAAGATTATGTGACCCTTTACCAACTTTCCGGGTATATGGACTACCATCATGGTTACATGGTACCAAGTACAGGTTACCTTTCCTGTTTTGATCTGAGTAAAGCAGATGGTGGATTCACATTGCGCTTTCCTCAGCGTAGTCATCCTACTCAGCTTCTTCCGCTTCCTGGTTATCCAAAACTACTATCTATGTTCAGGCAATATGGGGAATGGTTGGAAAGGCTTGGAATCGATAATGTCGGCGCACTCAATGATGCCACCTGCGCTGGAAGAACAAGGGAAGTTATCCTTGTTTCAGAAGCATTACATGAACAGAATATCGCTTCCATCGCCAGGCAGATTTTCATGCGGGAAGAACCAGTTAGGTTGATCCTTGTTTCAGGGCCATCTTCATCAGGGAAAACGACTTTTTCAAGAAGATTGGCAGTTCAGTTGCTTGCGTTGGGAATATCCCCGTTTGCACTAGAACTTGACAATTTCTTTGTAGATAGAGATAAGTCACCAATAGGGGAAAATGGCGAGATCGATTTTGAAGCACTAGAAACATTGAATTTGGAACAGTTGGCTGAAAAATTAACCAAGCTGATATCAGGAGATCCAGTTCAACTGCCCCGCTATGATTTTATTAATGGACGCCAGATGGAAGGTGATCTGATTCAATTGAACAAGGACCAGATCATCATCCTTGAGGGTATCCATGGGTTGAACCCAGGGTTGATCCCTGAACCATTAAGAAAGCTGGCTTTTCGCATCTATGTGTCCTGCCTCACACAGATCAACCTTGATAGGCATAACCGGGTTTCCACAACTGATACTCGCTTGATCCGCAGGATAGTTCGCGATGCAAACCAGCGAGGGTATTCTGCAGCGGAGACCATCAATCGCTGGGAGTCGGTTGGGAGGGGAGAAGCCAAACATATTTTTCCTTTCCAGGAAAATGCAGATGTGATGTTCAACTCTGCACTTGTATACGAACTGTCAGCAATGGTCCGTCTGGCAGAACCTCTTCTCAGGCAGGTGCCATACGGAAAACAGGAGTATATCGAAGCAAAAAGGCTTCTTGCGTTCCTTGAATGGTTTGAGCCGGTGGAAACAGACCTGATTCCTGATAATTCGCTTTTAAGGGAATTCATTGGGGGATCGAATCTCGAAGATTTCAAGATCTGGAGTGGTTAATTGAATTCTCTCGAGGTTCTATTAATTGCCATCAGCATGGCTATGGATGCTTTTGCTGTAAGCCTGGGTATTGGGGCGGATGGTCAATGTGAAGGAATCCGGCCAAGGTTTAGATTAATTTTCCATTTTGGTTTATTTCAATTCCTTTTACCGATAGCAGGTTGGTTCGCAGGTTTAAACCTTGTCAGGTTTATTGAAAGCTTTGATCATTGGGTTGCCTTTGCTTTGTTGGTTTTTGTGGGTGGCAGAATGATTCGGTCAGGCTTCGACGGAGTGAACTCTTCACGATCACGAGACCCATCCCGTGGGTGGACTATGCTGCTTCTTTCAGTCGCCGTCAGTATCGATGCATTGGCAGTCGGATTCAGCCTGGCATTAATTGATGTGAATATCTGGTACCCAGCGGTGATAATAGGTCTGGTTACTGGATTGCTTTCCCTGGTAGGTCTAAAGCTTGGTACCATCCTGGGAAGAAAATTCGGAAAACAAATGGAGATCGTCGGGGGATTGGTATTGATCTTTATCGGTCTCCGGATAGTGATTGGTCACCTAAGTGGTTGACCGTTACGTTTATATTGAATGGCTTAAAAGAAATATAAAAAAGACCATCTTCAACGCACGGGAGTTAAGGCGTCAGGATGGTCTTTTTCGGTTATCAGATTATGGATCTAGTCGTCTTCTTCAAAATCCTCGTCGATGTTTCCGTAGAACAGGTCACGCAGAAGATTTAACCCTACCGATACTCCCCGCAGAACCAGGAAGAAAACCACACCTGTTAAGGAATCCTGCACGATCTGGGCGAGGAACCCGACCTTCATCATGGCAGGGATGGATGGTTCCAAAATACTTGCCCAATTGCTGGTAAGTGAATTGTAACCGTTGGAGATTGATGCGATCAGTGAAACCACCAGGACAACCCAGGCAATGATATTGGTCCACAGGGTAAGGCGTGAAACAGCATCAGGATCGTGGAACATAAGGATTTCTACTACTTTTTCGTTTTCAGACATGATAACTCCTTGAAATTAAATTTTCATAATTGATAATTGATCAACATGATTCAATTTTTGAACTTCCTGATTATATGCTATAAATTTGATTTTTAATGGATGAATTTGTTTTTCCGCTAAGTCCTCCATAACCATTTTATCGAACGATCCAGAGGAATAAAAGAGCAAAAAATGGACCTGCAAAGGCACAGCCAGCGTTGACCAGGTCATTGTTCAACCATTTCAATCCCCGTATTAAAGTGGTTTCTGTTCCGCAGCTGTGTAGTGGATGGCGTTCCGTTTCTTTATTGCAGGCAGGGCAACGATAAATGGCTTGTATTGTGCTGCCAAGCAAAGAGTCAAATCCAGAACCTAATATTCCGGAAATTGAGATAATGCAATATAAGAGAATAGGATCATCTACCGGCATTAGAAAAATGGCAATAATGGCAACCAGGCTCGCCCCTAAAAACGAGGCTAAAGTACCAACCAATGAGATGGCACCGCTTGTCCCTTTTTCAACCTTCTTGAAATTTGTCATTAACCTTGGTGGACCGGGATTTAGTACTCCCAATTCAGTAGCCCAGGTGTCTGCATTTACCGCAGCCATTGAGGCGATAAAACCTGTCCAAGGCCAGGATTCCGAAGGAAAAAAAAAGTGCATGATGGTAAAGATGGCGGCGATACCGCCATTGGCTAACACCTGGCTCATGTCCCTCTGGCTGCCTTTTTCAAATTTTTCACTCAAGCCTGTCTTCCTGTTCGAAAACATACGGGATAACATACTCGATGAAATGAAAAAGGTAAGGAGGATAATAGCCCACTTCCATCCTCCCAGACCAAAGATGACCGTTCCGATTAAAACAGCTCCAAGTGCACCGCTTTTCGAGAGGCTGTTAAAGTACCACGCCATGGAAGCGACAATTACTGCCAGCAGAAATCCGAATAACAATTGGTATGTCAAAACAATCCTCAGGTTTGAAATTTTGATTTATTTGTATAGCTTAGATCGAAACTGGTGATGTAATGATAAAAAGAATCGCAAGAACAAATAAAACTGAAGAAAAATCAGCAAATCCCCATGTAAGGAACGCAAGAGTTCTGGACGGAGATCGCCTGTAGAAATACACTCCCGTCAGCCAGCTTGTGAAGAAGAATAGAATACTGATGATGGGTAGCAGGAAAAGCTGGACACCTGGAACGATATTTCTTGGAATACCTGGTGAAATGAAACCAAGTGGTATCTCTGACAACTTGGGAACCAGGAAACTGACCCACACAAGTATTCCTGCATTCAAGATCAATCCTGCTGTCCATAAGACCCTGGTGGTGTTATTGTTCCATGCCTGGCTGACCACAAATGATGGATAAATTGATTGGGATGGAATTGGCGTAAGACTTCCCATTTCGATTGTTCTTTGGAACTCCTCCACAAAATTGACTGGATCCCTGGGTGAAATGGCAAAAACCCTATGGGCGGAGGCAACCAGAATCAAGTTTCCCTTATCAGCAGCCAGGAATTCAACATTTCCCAGATCCGGGTGGGTTTGATATCCCAGTATTGCACCAGCCGTGGCAAATATTGGTAAACGCAAAGGATGGGTCAGGTCTTGTGCAGATCGGATCCACTCGATATCTGAAACTGCTATCCTTTCCAGCCTAAGCCCCCATCGTATTGTCAGGGTTTCCCGGCTCAGTAAATAAAAACCTCTATATAAAGAGTAGAGCCTGTAAACCAGGAAAGGTAGTGGGATTATGGTAATTAATGCGGCTATAGCCCAAAGGATCATCCCGCTTCCCTGACCATAAACTACAGCCTGCCAGATACTGACAGACAGTATTGCAAGCAGGATTAGAATAAGGATTCCATGAAAAGTATATCCTTTTCTTTTTAGTGGGTAGAAGCTCTTTTGTTCCAAGGTTAAACTTATAGCGAAGAATGAATAATGCGGCAGATTTCCTCAACCTGGGATTCCGTCATGATCCCAGAAAAGGGGATTGCCAGGCTGCGATTACCAAGATCTTCAGTGGACGGGAAGTCACCTGCCTGGTAACTAAACCGGTCTACCATGTATGGCTGTAGGTGGATGGGAACAAAATATGGGCGGGCTGGGACTCCCGATTTTTCTATCTTGCTGGCGATCTCATCCCTGTTTATTCCTTCAGCAAATCGGATGACATAAACAAACCATGACATACGGGTTGTATTCGAATGAATACTCTGAGTTTCAATCCCTGGTATTTCTGAAAGGCGTTCAGTGTACCAGGCAGCCACCTGCTCACGCTTGGATAATAACTCTTCGATCCTCGATAGCTGAACATTTCCCAGTGCTGCAGACATCTCGTCCATCCTGTAGTTATATCCAAGGTGTGTATGTTGAAGCCAGGTGTCTCCAACAGCCCGCCCCTGGTTTCGCAAGGACCGCATAAGATCTGCTGCATTGTCATCATCTGTAACGACAACACCGCCTTCGCCAGTCGTTATCTGTTTATTGGGGTAGAAGGCAAAAACACCAAAATCTCCAATTGATCCAGCTTTGCGTCCCTTATATTCTGCGCCAAGTGCTTCACATGAGTCCTCTATCACTTTCAACCCTTGATGTCTGGCAATCTCCATGATTGGATCAAGATCTGCTGGTTGACCAAAAACATCGATCGGCAGAATGGCTTTCAAATTTCCACCAGGAAATCCTCCTTTTCGGGGGAGCCAATTTTCTGCAACCTTTCCACCGGTTATCAGATCGTTTACAGCAGATCTCAACAGGTTGGTATCGATATTTCCAGTAATGGGATCGATATCAACATAGATGGGAATTGCATTTTCAAAGAGGATCACATTGGTGGAAGCAACGAATGAGAATGGTGATGTAATGACATAGTCACTGCTCTTAATATCTGATGCCCGTACGCATAAATGCAATCCCGATGTTCCCGAGTTAACGGCTATGGCATTCTTACTGCCTGTAAAGCGGCATATGGCTGATTCGAATTGGTCTATCCTTGGACCCATGCTTAGATTGGGCGTATGGAGAACATCTTGGACAGCTTCGCGCTCCGCATCTCCCAGGTCTGGTGATGACATTGGAAAAAGTGATGGGATCTTATTCATTGGTTAATTTATTTCAGGAGATTTTGATTCATCTGGAGTGGAAACACCTAGTTTCTCTTCCACCCGAATCTGGCCGCGCAGGAAAGAACCTTCCTCGGTGGCAAAAGAAACTGTAACCACATCTCCCCAAATTCGACCTGTTGAACGAATTTCTACTTTTTCTGCAGTGATGTTTCCCTTTACAGAACCAGCCACAACGACAGTCTCGGCGTGGATTTCCTTGCAGGTAACCCGTCCGGTTTCGCTGACAACAAGCATGCCAGTGAGATTCAACTCACCTTCAAAGATCCCTTCAATGCGAACACCCCCGGAACCAGATAAAGTACCCTGCCATATGATCCCATTTCCAAGGACAGAAGTAACACGTTCAACTGCCTTGATTGCTGGGGCTGATTCCTGAATTGTATTTCGTTTAAACATGAAGCTATTTTATCACTTCTACTCCGTTTTTTCCTCGGGAGATGCCACCCCCATGATGTTGTACCCTGAATCCACGTAGAGAATTTCTCCAGTGGTGCGGGATGCCAGGTCTGAACATAGAAAAACTGCTGCATTGCCTACATCTTCAACAGAAATATTCTCACCCAGTGGGGAGAGGTTTGCAAATTCCCTCAGCATGTCCTTGAAACCACTTACACCTGCTGCTGCAAGAGTTCGGATCGGTCCAAAGGAGATTGCATTTACTCTGACGCCTTGGGGACCAAGATCATATGCAAGGTAACGCGTTGAGGCTTCCAAGGCAGCTTTGGCAACACCCATGACATTGTAATGGGGTGCAACTTTGGTTGCTCCATAATAGGTCATGCATACCATGCTGCCTCCCCTCGGCATGATCGGTTGAAATGCGTGTGCAAGGGCAACCAGCGAATATGCACTGATGTCCAGGGCTAAATGGAACCCTTCCCGGCTGGTGTTGTAATAAGGACCAGTCAATTCTTCCCGATTGGCAAATGCGATCGAGTGAACAAGTATGTCCACTTGCCCAAATTCACTGGCTGCTTTGTCTGCAACGCGCTGGATAGCCTCATCGTTGCTCACATCGCACTCTTCCAGGAAAGTACAGCCGATGGATTCTGCCAGGGGTTTGACTCTCCGCTCGAGGGCTTCTCCAGCATAACTTAATCCAATGGTAGCTCCCTGGGCATGCATGGCTTGCGCAATACCCCAGGCAACTGAACGATGGTTGGCAAGTCCAAATATGAGTGCTATTTTTCCATCCAACAATCCCATTTTTACCTCCACAAATGTTGTGATGAGCCCTCTTTTCAGTGCACTCATCCAACACAATTAAATATATATGCCTTTATTGGCGATTTTGTTTAACCTGGAAATTCCAAGGTTTGGATCTCCAGGGTTCAGGTACAGTATATAAACCCACTCGAGGCCCAATGGTCACGTTTTCATCAGGAATAGATTTTCCTTTCTCGATCCATAACCCGGAATAAACCGAACAAAGATCGATATTGTTGAAATCTTTGGTGATCTGTAATGCCTGGGTTAACTTGCCGGGTCCTTTCGTATCGCGCCCCTGCCGATTGGTGTTTATGATCTCGGTCCCCTCCATGGGTTGAATGGCACGCAGAAGAACGGCTGCTGGAAATCCGGCTTTTTCAGTAACTGTATTCAGCATCCAATGATGCCCGTATGTAAAGTAAACATATGCATGACCAGGTGGACCATACAATACTTTTGTCCGTGCTGTCATACCTGCCTTGGCATGGCACCCTAGATCTGTTTCTCCAATATATGCTTCTGTTTCTATGATGATTCCGGAAACCCTATTCCCGTTCAGGTTCCGTACAAGACGCATGCCGAGCAGTTCGCGGGCAACCACCAGGGTTGACCGATCAAAAAATTCTTTTGCTAGAATGGGAACAGGGGAAGTCATTGAACTGGTTGCAGACGGAGATCCCTTTTCAACGTTAAACGCAGCCCATCTTCCAATGATATTGATGGTCTAAAGTTGAGTTTCTTGGACGCCAGGGTCAGGTCTGCGCGCATATTGGAAACGCCCCCGGTTATTTTTTGATTGTAAATGATATTTGCATTGCTTCCAGTTGCATCAATAACCCGGTCGATCAGGTCTCGTACACTTGTCTCCACACCACTGCCAACATTGATGACCATTCCGTTGATATTGGGAGCTGTTGCTGCAGCCACCATGGCACTGGTAACATCATCCACGTATATATAATCACGGGTTTGTTGGCCGTCGCCATGAACGATTAAAGTACCGTTCTGGATGGCCTGCCTGAGGGTATGTGGTACGATCGGCGGGTGAGATGCAGGTATGCGTTGACCGGGACCATAAGCGTTAAAGATCCGCAGGCAGGCTGTTTCGATTCCCCAGAGTGTTCCGATCGTACGGATGTAATACTCTGCAGCCAGCTTGGATACGGCGTAGGGCGAGCTGGGGGAGGGAATCAAATTCTCAACCAGTGGTTGTGTTTCCTGGTTTCCATAAATTGCACCGGATGATGCCAGGATGACCCGGCGAACTCCCACATCCCGCATGGCTTCCATCAGGCTTACGGTTCCTCCCACGTTAACAGCGTTGTATTCCCTTGGATATAAGATCGACTCCTGGACTGAAACCCGGGCAGCCATGTGATATACACAATCGATTTCTTGAAGCAAAGTCCATAATTTTGGTCGATCATTAACATCCCCCCTGGTGAAATGAACATCCGGTGATAACGAAGCTGGGTCGCCAGTGGATAGGTCATCCAATCCTCGCACCTGGTGTCCTTCCCGCACTAATTGGTTGGCTAATGCTGAGCCAAGAAAACCGGCAGCTCCGGTGATCAGGAAATTCATAATGTTGGCATTATAGTATTATTTCAGGTTTTCGTGGGTGATCCGTGTTGGGAGAATCTTTCCATGGAATAAGAAAACCTGCCAGATGTTTTTTCTGACAGGTGAAAATTAATCAGAAGGAGGGGAACCTATAAACTTATGGATTCTTGTTTTTTAAGCTCTTCCTTTGCAAAACGAAAACCTTTTTGAAGGGCAGTTTCATTCTCGGGAAGTAATTTTTTGTGTCTTTCAGGAAGATGAGCATTCAATGCAGTCGTAATATCGCTGATGTTCAATTCAAGAAGGCAGGCTAACAAAGCTCCAACCATCACCATGTTGAGGAGACGACGATCACCAATCTCCTCAGCCATTTCATTACCGGGAACAAATATGGTGGTGATGTCACTTCGGGAAGCACCTCTGTCTACCATGGACTTGTTTACGATCAGTACACCTCCCGGTTGCACCAGCTCTTCGTATTTGTCGAAAGAAGGGAGGTTCAAGGCAATAACTGCCGGGGGATTCAACACCAGGGGTGAACCGATCTCTTCGTCAGCGATCACAACAGTGCAATTGGCGGTACCGCCGCGCATTTCAGGGCCATAAGATGGGATCCAGGTGACCTCTTTTCCGGTATCCATGGCTGCATACGCCATTACCTGCCCGGCAAAAAGAACACCCTGACCACCGAACCCTGCTATTAGTATTTCTTTTTGCATGTTGACTCCAGATCTAAAGTTTTATGGCTGCCAGGTGTTCGGAGACTTTGAAATCACCCAATGGAAAGACCGGTATCATGTGCTCCTGAAGCCAGGTCAACGATTCAACAGGTGTAAAACCCCAGTTGGTTGGGCACGTGGAAAGCAGTTCCACAAGGGAAAAACCAAGACCATGCATCTGTGTTTCAAATGCAGTCCGAATGGCTTTCTTGGATAGACGGATATTCTTGGGATCATGCAGGCTCCTTCGAACTATGTAACCTGCGCCATCCATGTTTGCCAGAATCTCGGCCATGCGGATGGGGTACCCGGCGGTTTCCACATCCCTTCCAGTGGGCGATGATGTTGTTTTTTGTCCTGGTAGTGTGGTTGGAGCCATCTGACCGCCAGTCATGCCATATATGGCGTTGTTGATGAATATAACCGAAATATTTTCACCTCTGGCAGCTGCATGCATGATCTCTGCCATGCCAATCGAAGCCAGGTCACCATCTCCCTGGTAAGTGAATACAGCCCGATCAGGAAGGACCCTTTTGATCCCGGTTGCCATGGCAGGGGCACGTCCGTGAGCTGCCTCAACAAAATCACAATCAAAATAATTATAGGCAAACACCGAACAACCTACCGGTGCCACTCCGATGGTTTTATCACGAATGCCCATCTCGTCCAATACTTCGGCGATTAGTCGATGTGCAATGCCGTGGGTGCAGCCAGGACAATAGTGATTATGGACTTCTGTCAGGCTTTTTGGTCGTGAGTAAACTATATTTTCAGCAATGGCGATTTCATTTGTCATGATCCACCTCCGTTCTGTGCCGTAAATCTAGCCAGCCAGGCATCTCTTGGATGAATTTTGGTATTCAGCTTGGTTGTGGCTATGCGGTGAATTTCAGACAGAACTTCATCAGGGAAGGGAACAATTCCTCCCAGGCGTGCGTAGAATTCTACCGGGATGCGTCCCTTTGTGGCAAGGCGGATATCTTCCAGCATCTGCCCGCTGTTCATTTCAACAACAAGGAATGCGCTTGCCTTTTCAGCCAGTTCTTCAACTAGAGCAAATGGAAATGGGTTCAGGCTTATTGGACGCAGTAATCCGACTTTGATTCCTTCAGCCCGTGCTGCTCGCACGGCGGATAAAGCCACTCTTCCCGAAGTACCAAACCCGATGACTACGAAATCCGCATCATCCAGGTAGTATTCTTTATATCGAACTTCATTGGCTTCAACTTCCTGCCATCTTTTCATTAATCGAATATTGGTTTCTTCCTCCAATGGAGGATTGATATAGATGGAGGATAGAATTCGTCTGTCCCGATCCTTTGCTCCTGTTACAGCCCAATCCCAATCCTTCCTTACTACTGGTCGCATTTGCGGTAATTCAGCCGGTTCCATCATCTGGCCGATGGAGCCATCTGCCAACATCATCGTTATCATCCGGTATTTTTCAGCAAGGTCAAAAGACAAAACTACCAGGTCGATCGCTTCCTGAACAGTGGATGGAGCAAGAACAATCAGATTGTAATCTCCATGACCTCCCCCCTTTACAGCTTGGTTGTAGTCAGATTGGGAGGGGGCAATATTCCCTAATCCGGGTCCGCCACGCATTACGTTGATCAATACCGCTGGTAATTCTGTCCCGGCAATATACGAGATACCTTCCTGCATCAAGGAAATCCCAGGGCTGGATGACGATGTCATGACCCGGGTACCCGTGCATGCAGCTCCATATACCATGTTGATTGCTGCAACCTCGCTTTCAGCCTGTACAAATGTTCTGCCTAATTCAGGTAATCGGGCAGAAAGGTGCTCTAATAGTTCGGTTTGAGGTGTTATGGGATATCCAAAATAGGCTTCCAGCCCGACTCTAACTGCTGCTTCAGCCATGGCTACATTGCCCTTCAGCAATTCACGAGCCATCTCATGCTCCTTCCAATGCTGGGGATTTCTTTTTTACTTCACGATAAACCGTTATGGCGGCATCCGGGCATATGATCGAGCAGATCGCACACCCTGTGCAACCATCCTTGTATAGGTATGCTGGATGGAATCCTTTTGGCGTCAGGTGCTCCATGTTCAATTTGAGAACTTCCTGGGGGCAGACTGAAATGCACAATTCGCAGCCTTTACAATACATATCATTAACTTCTATCCAACCTATTGCTGGCATAAATGATCAACTCCTTTATAATGGAAAACCCACAATGAAATATTCCATCCGGCTTATTAAAACAAAATGATTCCTAATCGGATAAGAGCCAAACCTAATATTTATTGTAATACGAATATCCTAGATACCAGTCATATATAAAACCTTATGAAAATCACTAAAATATTATATTAAAAGAGAAACAGGCTTCCAACTTTCGAAGCCTGTTTCTCTTTTTTCCCCTCTCTACGAGAGGGTTTGGTTGCGTTTTCAATTTTTCACAAGATCAATAAAGATTTGTTCGTTGCGGATGCCATCAAAATCCGGGTCCCGTGCAACCCATTCCATGGTCACCTGTTTTTCCTGCAATGCTGTTTTTAGAAGGGCTACGGAATCCTCTGCATTTCCGCATAATGCTTCCAGGCAGGCTCGGTTGTAATCATTTTCGTCTTTGATGGCTTCCCTAGCAATTGACATGTGTTGGCGGTATTCCCGTTTTTTTCCGAGGGTATGGTAAAAACCAGCCAGGGTAGCGTGCGCCAGGGAATACTGTGGATTGATTGCAATCACTTTCTTGAAAGTTTCAATTGCATCATCGATTCTGAATTGGGCAGCATATGCCTTACCGAGATGATATAAGTACACTTCCTTGCTCGGGTCTATACTTGCAGCCTTCTCAAGAGCTGAAACTGATTCTTCCAACCTGCCAACCGATCGATATAAGTCACCAAGGGTATACCATGCACGTGCATTCTGAGGGTTGATGCTGGTGACTGTCTGGTAACGGAGTATATCCCGTTCAACTCTTATTGGATCAATCTTCTGTTCCCAGGGAGGGGTTTTCATCACGGTATCTCCCACCGTTGGCTTTGATACAGAAACTAGTTTGTTTGACTTACCATAAACCGGTACCATGTTATTGGCAGATTGACGTGGTGATGTTCCCGGAGAAAGCATGATCTGACCCTGACCCAGACCTGATCCGATGGTGACAAGTTCTGCATCATGAAAATTCGAGATTAATTTATGCTCCCGATTCGGGTTTGTACCTACCTTTGTAGCAGGGAACTCATCGGTTTTGCCGCTCATTCGCCACAAATCCTGAACCCCGGAAGTTAATTTCTGGAGAAAAGGAGGTATTGAGAATGACCCTTCCTGGGATTCATCGGCAGAGATGTTTGTCTTGCTTAAAGGGTTGGATTTGTTTGTTGAAGGTCCGCCAATGGGAAAACCAGACGATGGCTTACCTTGTCCCTTCTTTTCAATTTGAATATCCTTGTTTTCACTATAACCAGGATCCAGGTCTATCAACTCACCCAGAGGTCCTGGATGGGAAATTCGTAATGATGGAAAAATATCCTTTCCCTGCAAAGCTTGAAGAAGCTTCTGGATCCAGGTGTTTCCGGATGACTTCTTATGTTTCCTCGACCGATTTAGTTGATTATCGCATGCTTTCCGAGCTTCCTCCAGGTCAAAGCGATAAGCAAAATCATTAGGAGCAAGATCAACGGCATGCTGGAAAGCATCTACGGAAGATTCATAATCACTTAATGAAAGGTAAGCATTTCCCAGCATATCCCAGGCAACAGCTTTATCCAGGCTGTTGGCTAATTGTGATATCGTATCCCTGACTTGTTCCAGGTCGTTGTGGATACGAACTAGATCCTGCAGTGCAGGGATATTTTTCGGGTCAAGCTCCAAAGCTTTCCGATGGGCTTGAATCGCCTTTT
Organism: Anaerolineales bacterium; assembly: GCA_035283125.1. Lineage (GTDB taxonomy): Bacteria > Chloroflexota > Anaerolineae > Anaerolineales > Villigracilaceae > UBA12087. Next base: position 30,772 of record DATEUN010000020.1, on the reverse strand, counting down.
TAAAATCATTTTGTTTTCGGTAGATATTTCCAAGCCGGTTCCAGATGACAGCTTTCTCCCATCTTGTTTTTAAATGGCGAAGGCTCTGATGGTACAAGGGAAGTGCCTTCTCAAATCTTTCCTGCTTCACCGAGATCGAAGCAAGATTGGCATAAGGCCATCCGTAATGTTCATCAAGTTCAATGGCTTTTTGGTAGGCTCTTTTTGCCTTTCCAAGTTCCATTTTATTTAAATGTTTATTCCCTATTTCATTCCAGGTAAAGGCTGAATTTGGCGAGCTGTCCTGCGGATAAGTAACTTCCGGTCCAATATTTATTGAACCATTGAGCCCTTGATTTACCAGGGTTGATCCTTGCAGGAATCTACCTAACGCTATATGTTCCATCTCAGGTAATGGGTATGAATTTGGATCTCCTGGTTCGCTGGATGATTTCAATGAATTATGGATCTCAAAGAGCTCATTCTTGAGATGTTCATTATCGGGGTCGAGTTCAAGGGCAATTTTCTTGGCTGCGATGGCATTCTGAATATCATTCTTTAACTGGTAGATATTCCCAAGTTTGCTCCATGTGATCGCCTTCTCAGTTCTGGTTTTAAAAAGACGGATGCTTTGATGGTAGAGTTTTATGGCTTCGTCGTATTTACCTTTACAAACATATGTTTGTGCCAGGTTGACATATGACCACCCATTTCCATGGTCCAGGTCAATGGATTTTTCAAATGCACAGACAGCTTCATCAAAACAACCTGTATTCATATAGATCTTTCCCTGTGCATTCCAGGTGACAGGATTGGTGGGATCAAGGTCGAAAGCATTTTGAAATGCTTGAGCGGCATCATCAAGGCGGTTTAGCTTTTCGAAAAGACTCCCAATATTGATCCACGGTAATGCCAGGTGTCGATCTAGATCAATGGCTTTCTGATATGCAGAAATGGCAGCTTCGGTCTGGTTTTGGCTGTTATAGATATTTCCAAGACCGATCCATGGATGAGCGAACGTAGGGGCTGCCTGGATTGCTTGGGTGAAATTCCGATAGGCTTCCTTGGTTTTGCCTTGCCTGTAATATACAGTACCCATTCCATTAAGGCTCATTGGATCTCGGGGATTCCTCTGTATGACTGTTCGAAAAGCGACCATCGCTTCATCAAATCGATCGAGTTCGCTGAATAGGTTGCCAAGATTGTTCAACGGAAAATATTGGTCAGGTACCAATTCAACGGCATGTTCCAACGCTTCAATTGATTCGCTCACTTTGCCTGTGTTCGCATGGATGAGTGCCATGGAGTTGTAACAAAAAGCTTCAAACCATTTATTGTCCAATTTTGAAGCAAGTTCGAGAGCTTTTTTGGAATTCCCAATCGCTTTTTCCATCTCTCCCTTGCGCCAGTAAAGAACTCCCAGGGATATAAACAGGTTTGCTCGTGCTGAAGTGGATTCGTCCATATCGGGAAGGTCTGCCAGGATCGAATTTCTCAAAGAGATCTTTTCATCGACCTCATCCATTCCATTGGAAAATTCGCCAATTCCCTGCCAGACAGTACCAAGCGAGTGCAAAGGTGATTGCTTCGGATCGTGCAAATCGAGAAACTCGACCACTCGATGCCTGAACCCCCAGAATTCAGGTGAATATCGAGCCAGGTCATTGGCTTCTTCTGATGTCAACCAGAAAACAACTCTTACCTTTCGATTAATGAAATAATCCCTGCTGATATTCAAGTAGCGGTAAGCTTCGATGTTCTTTTCTCTTCCACCCCCATTAAACCCTTCTACAAAGATAACCTTTTGATCAAGGTTTGGAAGGTTGGTTAAATAATTGGGGAGATCTGAAGAAATTTCATCATCAAGCCTTAATGAGTGAACATCCTGTCCGACTCCATGCAGGCGATTCTTTAGGATCGTTTTTATGTCACCATGGTTGTTGGTGGAGCTAAAAACAGCCAACAGGATGGAAGGACGTTTCCATCGAATTGCAAGCTCTAATTCCCTGAATAGAATATCAACCCGATCATCGAGTTTATTGTTGTCGATTGCTACAGCATTCGTGGGTTTTATTTTCATCTACTTCTACCCTTTCGATTCTTACAGGGAACCATCATTGTTCAAAATCTTGCGAAGAACTGGGTGAACATCGCACCAGTTTTCACCGTTACGATATTCCAGCATGGCCAACAATTGAAGCAGGGGGGTCAGTCGTTCGCTGTATTCCAGTTGGTTGGTGACCTGTACCTTCTTAAGGATGGCTATGTCCTCTTTTTCAAGGATACGACGGTATTCATTTCTCATTTCGGTGGCTGCATATTCCACGTCTTCCATTTCTATACGGATGGTTTTTCGGCGACGTGCCTGACCGATAGCCGTGCGCATGATACGAGCAAGCTCCCTGAAAACGCCACCGCTGTAGGTTATGGCCTGGTTTATTGCAGAGGGTTCGATCAATTCTGGCGCCATTCTTTGGGTGATAAAATTCTTCATGGTTTTATAACCCTGGTCGTTATTGACATTGGGTTTTAACCTTGGATGCAGTTCGATATTGGGAAGGAATATTGCCCTGTCTCGGATTGAGTCAAAGTTCTTGTTGTAAAACAAGGCGCTCGAAACCGTATAAACAATGGCGCAATTTGGCTGCATCATGATCTCCCTATGATCATGGAAGATCTCGCGGGCTTTTTGAAGTTCCGGTTTATCCAGGTCGTCGATAAGAATCAGGGGAATTCGTTTCTCTTTTCCATAAATTGCCATGGCGATGTTGTTGATTACAGCGATCAGACCTGTGATATCCCTTTCGAAGACCTGACGGATCTCTTTACGGGTCTTCGGTTCCATTTTCATCTTTAATCCAGTTTGAACAAAGAAGGCTTCTATTCCACCTTCCAACTCGAGGGCAACTGGCATCCCTTTGATGGTTTTAATCTCTTCTTCTAATTTCCCGCGCCAGGTATTCAATTCTTTGAGTAACTGCTCCGGTAATTTCCCTCCATTTTTTTTGTATTCACGGAACATTCGCCCGCCTATGGATAAGAGAATATCTCTAAAATCCAGGTCAATGATGTCCGCTTCGTCACGAATGCTGAAATTTATGGTCCAGAATTTACTCTGGATATCCGGATTACTCATCAGGTGCAGCAATTCAGTCGATTTTCCACAACCACGATGCCCTGAGAAGAAGAATTTAGGTGGTTGATAGAAGGGCGAAAGTAAAGCATCTTCAAGCTCAGCAATCGGATTGCCGGGTCGATTGATATAGAATGGATTGTCTTTCCCATCCTTCCCGGGTTTGAGAGGCAGGTCCAGTTCAAAATTCAGCCATGCCCTGTCAAAATCCTTTGCTGTGATGTATTCAAAATCGATCATTTCTTCCTCAAGTCGATCCATAAATGGTGCTGAGAGACGAGATCCTTTTTTCGATAATCATTAAATGATCCATCACCGTTTCATTCCTACGGTGGTGCCTGAAATCAGTATATCTATCTATGGGCTGGGGGGAAATGAAGGAAATATGCCTTTCTAGAGAGGCTGGATTGGCAGAATTTGACCATCCGGGTTCTTTTTATTGGTCAAGAATGACCACTATTTACAGAAAAACAAGAAAGCATCCCTGTGTTTATATCCGGGATGCTTTCCGAGAGATTTTTAAGTTGGATTATTGATCCAGTTTTGGATTTACCTCAAGTTCAGAAATGCCTTGCCGCAGCGCATAGAGGGCAGCCTTGGTTCGATTCTCCACGTGAATCTTGGTTAAAATGGAGCTCACATATTTGGCTACAGTCCGTTCCTGGATAACAAGCTCATTGGCGATTTCCTGGTTGCTGTAGCCTCGTGCGATCAGGCGCAGCGTATCCAATTCTCTTGAAGTTAAGGCATCCTGGGGAAGGGAAGCTTCTTCAGGATTGTTGAATTCCTGGATGACCTTCAGGGCAATTGATGGAGCCAGTGACGCCTGGCCTCTGTTCACATCGCGGATCGATTGGACCAGGTTATCCCGCTCGAAATCCTTGAGCAGGTAGCCAAGTGCACCTGCTTTGATTGCCGGAAACACAAGTTCGTCTTCTGCAAAAGATGTAACTACCAGGATATTTGGTTTTGGCTTGATCTCAAGCAGCTGGGGGATGGTCTTCAATCCATTTTGCTTGGGCATTACCAGGTCCAGCAGGATAACATCTGGTTTCAATTCCCTGGCTTTTTCCACCGCTTCCAAACCATCTTCTGCCTGTCCAACCACTTCAAGGTCAGGGAAAAAGGATAGAATTGCCATCAATCCTTCCCGGATAACTGTCATGTCATCCACGATCAGTATTCGAATTTTCTCCATGTTATCCTCCATTCTTCTTCATTTTAAGGACTACCCTCGTTCCTTCTCCGGGTTTTGAAAATATTTCGAGTTTCGCACCGATTTGTTCACTGCGTTCCTGCATGCTTCGGCTCCCTATTCCACCTTTCTCTTGTTTGGTGGTATCAAAACCGATGCCATCATCTTCAATCTCCATGATAATGTCATTTTCAGTTTGTTTCAAGGATATCTGTACGGATTTGGCATGGGCGTGCCTTAGCGTATTGTTCAATGCTTCCTGGGCGATGTAATAGAATGCCACCTGTTGTTCGTTGGTAAGGTAAATGTCATCATCCGATATGATCTTCCGTTTCATATCAGCTCTTCCTTCAACGGCATCCAAACGCTGGTTCAATGTTGCTATCAATCCATCTTTCTTAAGGTTGGATGGACTCAATTCATAAAGGAATAACCTCATTTCCTTCAATGCCTGCCTGGCATGTTCACCAATTGGTGTGAGGACTTTCTTGCTCATTTCCATTGATCCCATTTCCAGCCCTGCCTGGGCTGCTTCTGTCAATGCAAGAAGACCATAAAGTTTCTGCGTCACAGAATCATGCAGATCACGAACCAGCCGGGACCTTTCAGCCAGGCCAATCGCCAACTGACGTTGGCGGTCATTGTAGATGAAGTTTGATATATCATCGATAACAAATTGGAAACGCATTCTGTCTTCCGTTGAATAGTCTCCAGGTATTCTTCGTACCTGGCAAACCATCCCCAATAATTGGTTGTTTGATCTTAAGGCAGAAATGATCAATGAACCTGGTCCCAGGTCTTTGATCTCATCCGGGATGGATCGGTCCACTTCCATGTTTGGGGAAATGTAAGTGCCTTTTCGTTCCAGGACTGCATGGTACAAAGAACCCGGCAGGCTTTCTTCAATCTTCAAGTGCAATAGGTTTCGGGCTGTCATGGGGTTCAATCCAACCTGGTGGACAAGGGATAATCGGAATGGATCTCCCTCCTTCATTTCATCATCCAAGAGGAACAAACAAAGTGTCTGGCTTTGGAAAATGGACATAACCAGGTATATGGATTCTGAAAAGAAATATTCCAGGTCAGGCGCTTCACTGGCTGCGTTGGCCAGTCCGCGAATTAATAAGAACTGGTCATCCCTGGTTTGTTTACGCGAATCTTCAACTTTCTTTTGATCGGTCATGTCCCGCCAGTTGATAACATGACCGCTGGTTTCATTTCCATTGTTAATGATCGGTAGAACCCGCATGTTGATATACCGCCAGGAGTTATTGATCTCAACACTGAAGTTAGTGTCCAACACAATGGTTGGATTATCCACGATGTTGAGCAGGTTGGACCATTCTGATAGTACTGATTTGACAGGCAAGCCAAATACTTGCTGACGTGTACGTCCAATCAAGGTTTCTGCAAACGGATTGATATCGATCACATTGTTATTTTCATCCAGAACCATCCAGCCGTCGTTCATGACTTCAATGACCCTGTCTCGTGATTGAATGGAATAATCAAGAAGATCATTTCGAAGCAGGCCTATGATGATGGTCAGGCTCGGTACCAAGAAAATGATAGGGGAGAGGTCGGCGCCGGGAATGATTTCGGAACCTGCCATGGTCGCGATATATAGAACCAAGGGAGCCAACATGCCAAGAAATAGTAACCCGGATACGCTTCGATTGGTCCTGGATGGTTTCAGGTAGGTTTGACCAAGGATCAGGATCGTGGCTAATAGCAGGCAAAAATTATATACGGTCGTGATCCAGAACCACGGTCCAAACGATACCGTTCTTCCCAGGATTTCCCGCGTGATCCGTGCAAAAAAGAAACCATGCCAGGGATTGGTTAGAAGAATACCAAGAGTTGTGAAAGGTTCTATCAGGAGAATGGCAAGCGTTCGCTTGTTCAACCAATTGGCTGTGTCAGAATAATTGATTGCAAAAACGAATAATGATAGGCGGGTCAGGTTAGCGACCAGGTACATGATCCCCAGCCAGGTATACACATATTTCTGGGTAATTATTGAACTGAGGGCGTAAAGTATGGCCCAGGCTGCCAGGCCGATGGAGAATGACATCAAAGGTGCCGAACAGCGTGCATGTCTCTTTTTAAATGTGGACCATGCAATTATGATGGTCATTCCCAGCATGAAGATGCTTGTGGCAGCCTGGTAAAAATTCATTAACCCTCGTGTTGTTTTAAAAATCCCAATTGGATCATAAATTCTCTTTATTAACTAAGTAGATGAAAGGTCATGTTCTCGCAACGAATATAGAAAAGGGTTTCGATCAACTTCCTGGATCGTGGTAAGGTTTTTCTGTAATGCTCTCTTTAACAGTTTGCCAGCCTTCTCGTCATCTCCTCGTTGTGTTTCAAATTCTGCCTGCAGCAATTCATTTTGGTTTGCAAGGAAAGGAAGCGCCTGGGAGATGTGTTTCTTGGCTGATCGAGGTTTTTTCATTGCTATATCGCATGCGATCAAACCGATGTATGCAGGGAAATAAGAAGGATCTTCTTTGTTCGCATTGCTGTATGCAGTCCTGGCATCTTTGAATCGATTCATGCCATGGTAAATATTACCCAGTTTCATAAGGGTAACAACATTGGATGGATCACTTCGGTTTGCTTTTTTTAATGCCCGGATGGCTTTATCTGGTTGTCCAAGATCAAGATATGCAGATGCGATATTGATCAATGGGATATCAAGAAGGGATTCGAACCTGGAAGCTTTTTTGTAAGCATCAACTCCTTTTTGGAATTCTCCATTCAACCTGTAATAATTCCCAAGATTATTCCAGGCGTTCGCATTCCTGGGATCGAGCTTGACAGATCGATTGTAAGCTTCAAGTGCTTCCTCCCTGTGCCCTGAATCCAGGTATGCCCTGCCAAGATTATTCCAACCATGAGAATAATCCCGGTTAGTTTCAAGAGCTTTTTTGTATCGCTGGATGGCTTTCTCAAGATCACCCTGGTCATGGTACAGAATTCCTGTCGCAACCTGGAGTTTCGATTTCATGGAAATACCATCCGGGAAACGCGTTAGAACAAGTGCTTGTTCCAGGTAGTTCTCTGCCTTGTCAAACCTGCCTTTATTCCAATAAAGGAAAGCAAGTGTATACATCAGTTCGGTTCGCATGAACAGTGATGAATCACTGACAGGCATGCCAGCCAGGAGAGATTCCCTAAGTTTGATCTTCTCATTGATCCTGTCTGCTGTTTCGTTGATCTGCCAGTCACGCCAGGAGAGTAGATCGTGTCTTGTGATTGGATTTGTGTATCCCTTTTGTGACTCATTGATTGGGTGCGATGATTTATCTGTAAATTCGACCACACGATGACGAAAAGCCCAGAAATCCGGGGCATGGATGGGAAGATTGACCGCTTCCCCGGGATTCAACCAAATCACCATGCGAATTTTTTGGCTCACGAATAGTTCTCTGCGAAGATTCAATGCCTGATAGGCGTTTGTCCGGCTTCGTCCACCTCCCCACCTCAAACCGGATACAAAGAAAACGACCTGCTCATGCTGGTCGAATTGAGAGAGAAACCAGGCCAGATCGAAGTTTTCCTTGTCCACTTTGATGTGGGTGACCTTGTACCTAAGTGAGAAGATTTGTTTCTCGAGAGCAGACTGTGCCTGCCTCCCTATGACTTCTGAGTGGTAAACAGCAAGCAATATGGATGGGCGGTCCCATTTAATGGACAGTTCTATTTCCTCGAGCAGGTTGGTAATGCTGCTGTCGAAAGATTCAGTTTCACCCTTGAGATTTTGCCTGGGCACGGTTCCTGGATTCATCTTAATTCATTATACAACAATCGACCAAATCAATAATTTCCTTGCATCTCCATTGTTTCCATGCTTGGTCTCCCGGTGGTAGAATTCTGTCATCGGATGGTTTAACGAAGAAGATACAATATTGGAGTGGGTTGATTTGATGCGAATAATAGTATTCGCCTGGATTGAAAATATGTAGTGGAGTTCCCATGCTAAAAATTGAAGGATCCCTGAAAAATATTTTGATCATAACGGTATGTATGACAACCATAATTGGATGTTCAAGCCAGGATGCAAGTTTGACACCTACTATACAGGTTTCTGGGATAACCCAATCTCCTACCTTGCTTGCAATATCTTCTCCTACCGCAACAGAAGAAGTAAACCTAACCAGCATATCCCAGCATTTTACCGAAGTAAATGCACCCCAGTTGTTAATTTTTAATATACTTGATACCTTGAATGGGTGGGGAGCTACAGAGGATAAACTTGTTATTACCAATAATGGAGGAACTTCCTGGTTCGACATCACACCTCCTGGCGTAACCAGGCTTGGTTACTCCTCTAGTGTTTTCTTCATTGATCCCCTTAATGGCTGGGTTGTGATCCCTGCTGATAATTTCCAGGACGGAACAATTGCTATAACAACGGATGGGGGACAGAATTGGGAGCTGTTGCCTGTTCCTTTTGGTGGAGGAGATATTAATTTCATTGACCCAAGCTTGGGTTTCATCCTTGTTGGCAGAGGTGCTGCAGCTGGTTCTTCCGCTGTCGATATCTATTCGACAAATGATGGAGGTCACAATTGGACCGCTGTATACGAAATGCAGGCCGGAATGGGAGATGATGTTAATAGCCTGCCTTTCAGCGGTCAAAAAAGTGGGTTGGGTGTCCTTGATTCTATGAATTTATGGGTCGGGGGAAGCATCCCTATGGAAGGCTTTGTTTACCTTTATGCCAGCCAGAATGGTGGTGCAGATTGGGTAAAGCAGAATATTGTGCTTCCCGAAGGTTACGCTTCAACCATGACCGTGGTCTTGCCTCCCCGCTTTTTCGATGATTCGAATGGTATCCTTCCGATTCGAAGTTATGGGACAAATACTGTTTACATTTTTTATCATACATCAGATGGAGGCGTGAATTGGTCTCCGTTGGAACCATTGCTTTCGACTGGCGAAATTTGCCTGGTATCACCTTCAGATTTTATAGTGTGGGACGGTGGTCCATCCTTGTTGAGCAGCCATGATGGCGGCTTATCATGGTCATCAATTGCCACCAATGTGGATGTTCGGGAAATCCTCGCCAAGGTGGATTTTGTGGATGCTAATACAGGGTGGATGTTGACAGCGGATGCATCCGATCACCATTTGTTTTACACAACACTTGACGGTGGTGCAACCTGGAATCCTTTGATTCCTTGATCTCTGTTTGGAGGAGGTATTTATGAAAACACGCTTTTCAATTTTTTATTTTTCCATACTTCTCTTAATGTTGACAGGATGTTTTCCAAATCTTCCACAACCCGGTCTAACTGCATCTCCTGAAAATCTGGTATCCACTGAAACGCAGTTATCTCCCGAACAAAAAAACCTGACAGTCGATAGATTAAAGAACATTGAATATCTTCTGGGCGATGGATCTACCAGGGTATTGCTGCTAGATGGAGCATATGAAAATGTCACAGGAGCTGAAACATTAAGGGTATCACTTCTGGATAAGGTCGTTTTTGCAGATCTGGATGGAGACGAGAATGAGGATGCTGCTGTCATCCTTGTTGAAAATCATGGTGGGACAGGGCAATTTGAATACCTGGTTCCAGTAATGAATATTGAAGGAATTGCTTCACCGGGACAGGGGTATTACCTGGGTGATAGAGTTGTTGTTAATGAAATGAGTTTTGATAACAAGCGAATCACCATGGATATGCTCGTTCATGGACCAAACGATGGGCTTTGTTGTCCAAGTATGTCCATGACCAGGTCTTTTGAATACTACCCCGGATTTGGTTTCCGTTTGGTGCACATCACCACAGGTACGGAAGGTTCCTCGTTTCGTGATATCACCTTGAATGAGCCACTACCTGGCAGTGTCATCTCTAATCAGTTCCATGTCTCCGGTAGTTTCACCATCTCCCCATTCGAATCTACCTTTGTGGTAAGGGTTATGGATGTCAATGACCAGGTCATCTACCAGGGTTCTTTTATGGCCCCGGTGGCAAACCCCGGTGATCCCGGGACATTTTCGGATATGGTTGATATAACAGAGGCAGATCCCACTCCCGGATTGGTCAGGATTGAGGTTTATGAAACCAGCATGGCAGATGGAACTACGCTGGTGATGGATTCAGTGCTGGTGATCTTACAATAAAATCACAACGAAGATAATAAATAAAGAGTCATCCAACCTGGATGACTCTTACACCGATATTTGGGTTTAGATGACTAGGCAGCCAGGGTATCAACTTTCCTGATGACCATAACCACCTTACCCTGAATGATCAGATCGGCTGAGCTGTCAACATAGATTGGATCCATGGTCGGATTGGCAGGTTGAAGACGGATCCGTTTGGGTTCCTTGTAAAAATACTTTAATGTAGTCTGGTCGCTGGCTTTTAACCAAACCGCCACCATTTCTCCGTTTTTTGCAGTTTCAGCTTTCTTCATAATGACAAGATCGCCGTCATTAACCATTGCGTCGATCATGGATGTTCCTTCAACTTCAAGTGCAAATAACTCACTTGTTTTTTCCTTGGAAGAAAGTAGGCTGCGCGCTATCTGGATATTACTTTCAGCATCAAAGTATGTAAAATCAGACGCGGGGGTGGATATGGGTTCTCCTGCGACGATACGTCCAAGTACCGGTATGCTTAGCATTTCTTGAATACTTGAGGCAATATCACTGACTGCATGAGCTGCCTTGTTGAAAGACCTTTGAACCTGGTTTGTAAGTCGTACACCTCTTGAAACGTTATGGTCCCTCTCGATCAGGTTCATCTCTTCCAGTTGTTTTAAGTAATAGGTGACAACAGATGTCGAAGAAATACCGGTTGCTTCTCCAATCTCACGAATGGATGGGGGATAGCCTTGTTTTTCCTGGCGCCTGCCAAGATAATCCAGGATCTTCTGATGCCTTTCGTTGATTCCCTTTCGAGGTCTGACCATGATTACCTGCCTTTCAAATATTCGCTCATTTGTGCTAATAATAACACGAACATATGTTCGTTGTCAAGGTTGTTGTCAGGAATTATTGATTTGTTGTCATGACAAGAGGTGTCATTATCAATAAAATGAACCTTTCAAAGGAAATAGTAAATAAAATTAATAAGAATTTTAATATATTTGAATAATAAACCTTGACTTATCAATATAATTGTGTATAATTTTAATACAAATAAGGGTTTTTCAAGGAAAAGTATCTTGATCCCGGTCTTGCTGTAACGCAGGACCAGGTGATAGTGATAAAAAAGAGGTGAAGTATGAAACAATCGTTGAGTGCCTGCCCCATATGTGATAGTGAACTTGTGGTTTCCCGTTTGTATTGCCCATCTTGTGACACCACCATTGAGGGCCGCTTCACAAATGGAGCATTTCCTGGATTAACCCTCGAGCAGTTGGATTTTGTGGAAACATTTGTTCGCTGTGAAGGCAAGATAAACCGCATGGAGGATGAGTTGAACTTGTCTTATCCGACCATTAGAAATAGATTGCATGAAGTGATCCGGGCAATGGGCTATGAACCCGGAAAGGATGATGATACAGAAGAAATATCTGCAGAGCAGCGCCTCAAGATCCTCCAGGATCTGGATGAAGGCACCATCACAGCGGATGTTGCCCGACGATTGTTGGAAGGAGAGGAGTGATCAATGAAACAGCAAATCTTACAAGCAAATACGGAATCCGAGATAATCTTGGAAAACCTCTCAGGTGACCTGCGTGTTGCAGGCTGGGATCGATCGGAGATCATGGCCAGGACCAATGGTGAAGAATTGGTAGTGGACTCAAACGAGAACATTTTCGAGATCTCGTGCGATGATGATCTCATCCTTTACCTTCCAAGGCAGGCAAACTTTACAATTGGGGATATCTCCGGGGATGTTGGCTTGCAGGCAATGATGAGTGAAGTCAAAATGGGGAATATATCTGGAGATTTGACCATCAATTCAGCCAGTAATTTATTCATTGATAATGTTTCCGGTGATGTTATGCTGCGGCTTGTAGGCAGCGTGGAATTGGGAGATGTCAGCGGTGATTTTAATCTCTATAATGGTTCTGGAGATTGTTCATCAAAATCCATATCGGGAGATGCATCACTCCGGGATGTGGAAGGGAATGTAACCCTTGAAATGGTGGAAGGGGATCTCTTTCTAAGTAATATCGCAGGTTCAATTAATGCAGCAACTTCTGGAGATGCAGCATTGAAATTGATACCTGAATCTGGTTTGGAATGTCGCGTAACTGCAGATGGAGATTTACTCCTTCACCTGCCAGTTGCTGCCAATGCAGAGTTGCACCTGGCAACATTGAGCGGCGATGAAGATTCTCTCCATGTTGATATTCCTGGAGTGGAGATTGTTGAAGGCAGTCCGACCCAGGATTTAACACTGGGTGATGGATCAGCGAAGTTTTTCCTGAATGCTGGTGGGGACCTGGTTGTCACAAACAAATCCGAACGATGGAGTTCGGCTGCAGATTTTGGTGTGGGCATGTCAGACTTTGCCGGGATACCTCCCATTCCTCCGATTCCACCCATACCTCCAATCCCGCCAATACCTGGCTTTAGAGGTGATTTCAACGAAAAAATTAACCTGAAAGTTCAAAAAGCCATTGAAAAGGTGAACAAGCGTACGGAAGGAATATCACGTCGAACAAGTGCAAAAGTGGAAGCTGCAATGCGGCGTGCTGAGGCAAGAGTTCGTGCAGCTGAGGTTCGAGCCAGGCGTGGAACTTCTGGCAGGGTAGTTGTCGGAGGTACTGAGATCTTCAATTTCTCCACTGGTAGGAAACCTGCTGCACCAAAGGTTAGCGACGATGAGCGGTTGACAATTCTTAGAATGCTCCAGGAAAAAAAGATCAGTGTTGAGGAAGCAGAAAGTTTATTCGCTGCCCTTGAAGAATAAGGAGAATAACAATGACATCTGATGAACGATCCAAAATACTGAAGATGATCCAGGAGGAAAAAATCTCCGCAGAGGAAGGACTTCGCCTGATGCAGGTGTTGGATGAACAACCATCGAATGATGAGTTTGGACAGAGACCTGCTGCTTCATCATCCCCGGATCCGGATGTAATCGATCCTCCTCCTGCCGAACAGGATCCTGGAATATCTAAAACAATGGATAAAGCCCGTAGTCTTTGGATGATCCCATTTTGGATCGGGGTTGCAATAACCACGATCGGAAGCTGGATCATGTTCAGAAATATGCTGCCGTTGGCAGGGTTCAATGGATCATTCTATTGCCTTGGATTGCCAATATTGATCCTCGGAGTTCTCATCCTCATGTTGGGTTGGAGCTCAAGAACATCACGTTGGCTGTTTGTCTCCATTGAACAGGAACCAGGTGAGTTTCCTCGCAGGATACGATTTGGCTTTCCGTTGCCGCTCGGTTTGGCATCCTGGTTCTTCCGAAACTTCGGAAATAGCATCGACGGAATAAAAAATGTTCCCATAGATCAAATGATTGATGCCCTGCACGAATCCAGCGATCCCTTGGTGGTAAATGTAGACGAGGGTGATGACGGTGAAAAGGTCCAGGTTTTTATCGGTTGATAATGAAAAATGGTTGAAAATGCAGGAATATATTTAAATTCGAAAAGTGAGAGTCGAATAATCTAATGAAATATCGAAACAGTATCTCTTAAGGAGGTCGAAGATGGTCAACATGGAAGAAAGAATGAAGATCTTGAAAATGATCGATGAAGGGAAAATTAATGCTGAAGAAGGTGCAAAATTGCTTTCAGCCCTTAATACCAGTCAAAAACCGACCAGTTCAGGAACAGTTGGGATGAGCTCAAGCGGTGCGCGCTGGTTGAGAGTGCGAGTGACCGATACAACGACTGGAAGATCCAAGGCTACCGTCCAGATCCCGATCAGCCTCATTGATGCTGGAATGAAGATAGGTGCACATTTCGCTCCTGAAGTTGCGGGGGTGGATATGTCCGAAGTGATGGATGCTTTGCAAAATGGGATGTCTGGAAAGATCGTTGATGTCATGGATGAAGAGGATGGTGAACACGTAGAGATCTTTGTGGAGTGAACTGTTCTACCCTTTAAAAAAAAATCTAATATAAGGAATTCATATGTTAACCGATCCTGTTGATTTGAAATTTCAAGTATCTTCTCCTGCCAATCTGAAATTGAATAATGTCAGTGGTTCAGTGATTATCCAGGCAGCAGAAGAAGAAGTTATCCATATATTCGCCATAAAACAACCTGGTTCAGGTGATATGGATCAAACCAGTGTGGAATGTACGCAATCAGATGATGGAACTGTTTCAGTTGCCACGAAATTTCAAGATCATGCCTTGAACCTTCTTCGCGGCATGACGATCTGCGATGTGGATTATCTGGTTAAAGTTCCAAAGCAAACCAATATTGATATAAAGGTAGTCAGCAGTGAGGTCAAAGTTTCCGAAATTACTGGAAACTCGGAATTCAAAACTGTCAGCGGTGATATTCATTTGGATTCAATATCTGGAAAGATTAACATTGAATCAGTCAGTGGCGATATAGTTGGAAATGACCTGACCGGTACATTACTGTCGAAAACAGTCTCCGGCGATATTAATCTTTCCAATGCAGATCTCGACCAGGTGAAATTCCATTCGACCAGTGGTGATCTCATTCTTGATACCAAATTGGGAGAAGGACCTTTTCAATTTAATACTGTATCTGGCGATGTCATACTGAAATTATCCCAAATGGTTGACGCTGAAATGACCTTAAAATCCCTCAGTGGTTCTCTCTGTACCAATTTACCAGTGCAGAGATCCAACCAGAGCAATGGCAGGCAATCGGTCATTTTCGGTCAGGGTGGTGCGCAGGTAACAATGAATAGCGTGTCTGGTGATTTGAGTGTCTCCTCTTCTGAAGGTATTCAAAGGAAATCACCTGCAAATATTTCAGATATAATTTCGAAAATTGATAATGGTGATTTAACAGTCGAGCAGGCATTGGAACAGCTGAATGGATGACATGCTATGACAGAAACCTCATCGGATAAACAAAGCCGGCCATCTGGTATGGCCGGCTTTATGGTAGTTTGGATTGGCCAGATAATCTCCGTCCTGGCTTCTTCCATGACAGGTTTTGGCATGACCTTGTGGATGTACAAACAGACAGGTAGTGCCACTGCCATGGCAGGAATGCAGGTCGCCTTTATAACACCTTTCCTGCTTCTCTCTCCAATCGCAGGCGTGATGGTCGATCGTAATAACCGCAAGTTAATGATGATGATCAGTGACCTGACAGCAGTCGTTCCAACTCTTGCGATTTTAATCCTGTATGCCACTGGGAATCTTCAATTCTGGCACCTTTATATCTCAGCCGCCATCAATGGATTGGGAAACACGTTTCAATGGCCAGCTTATTCAGCAGCCATCAGCACCATGGTACCCAAGAAGCAGTATGGACGGGCAAATGGGCTGATGTCCCTGCTGGATGCTGGTCCGGGAGTCCTGGCTCCTCTTCTTGCAGGGATCATCCTTTCAATCCCAATGACCACGCCTTTTGATAGCTTTGCCTTGATTATGGTGATTGACCTTGTAACATTCTTTATTGCGATTGGAGCTTTATTGATCGTCCACGTCCCTCAACCTGAAAAAACTGTCGAAGGTCAGAAGGAATCAGGGTCAATGTGGAAGGAATCAGTTTATGGGTTTAAATATATCTTCATGCGCCCAAGTCTCCTTGGTTTACAACTGATATTCTTTGCCGGAAATTTATTTTCTGGTATGGGCTTTACCTTGCTGGCTCCGATGATCCTCGCCAGAACTGCGCAAAATAGCATCATTTTTGGGTCGGTACAAACAGCCGGTGCTATCGGAGGAGTTATCGGGGGAATTTTGATGAGTGTTTGGGGAGGGTTAAAGCGTAAGGTCCATGGAGTTTTATTGGGTTGGGGACTGTCTGGATTGTCATTTGCAGTCTTGGGAATTGGTCAGGATCTGAGTATTTGGATCCCATTCTTCCTGATAAGTATGTCCGTCAGCGCATTGATCAATACTTCCAACCAGGCTATCTGGCAGACGAAGGTGGCTCCGGATTTGCAGGGAAGGGTTTTCTCTGCCCGACGATTAATTGCCTGGTTCACTAATCCAATTGCCCCAATGATCGCTGGTTTGCTTGCTGATTATGTCATGGAACCTGCCATGAAAGGCAATACTGTCCTTGCCCGGACATTTGGCGGTCTGTTTGGGACTGGACCTGGTTCAGGAATGGGGCTTTTATTTTTCTTCGCAGGTATCATGGCTGCCATAGTGGGATTTTCAGGGTATCTTTTCAAACCAATCCGTGATGTTGAGACAATCCTGCCGGACCATGACCAGCTGGAGAAGGTGGGAGAATCTCAGCCAGCTTGATGAATTGATATCTAACCGGAACTTAAAGAAAAATGACACCTGGTTGCAGGTGTCATTTTTCTAATTGTTTTTATTTTACTTCCTGGCGATCTGTTCTTTTAGGACTGTACCAAGTCTATGGATCCCTTCCCGGATCGCATCAGGATCGCAAAATGAAAAATTCAACCTCATCGTGTTGTTTCCTCCCCCGTTAGGGTGGAAGGCAAATCCAGGAACAAATGCGACATTGCGTTCAATGGCAACCTTGAGGACTTCAGCCGCATCGAGGTTTTCGGGCATGATTCCCCACAGGAACATGCCGCCCTTCGGATGGGTCCAACTCACTTCTGCGGGAAAATACTCGGTCATGGTTTCAAGCATGATCTCCCGTCGTTCCATGTAAGTCTTGCGGATCGTATGAACATGGCGGTCAATGAAACCCGTTTTACCGATTTCATGGGCTATGAATTGGTTCAATGTGGCTGTATGAAGATCCGCAGCTTGTTTGGCATTGACCAGCTTACGGATGACTTCCTGGGGAGCTATCACCCATGCTACCCTTAATCCAGGAGCGAGAAGCTTGGAGTATGTGCTCATGTAAATAACGTTACCGCTGTAAATGTCACCGTTTCTTTTATGAAACTCACTATCCAGGTCGAGGATAGTGCGAATATGGTTACCTTCGTAGCGCAGTTGACCATAAGGATCATCTTCCACGATGGGAACACCGTAATTGTCAGCAAATTTGATCAAATTATGCCTGCGCTCAAGGCTGAGCGTTGCCCCTGTTGGATTTTGGAAATTTGGTAGAACGTAAATGAATTTAACTCCTGAACGGAGTGCTTTTTCCAATTTATCAGTTTCCATCCCATCTTCATCCATCGATACGGATACATATTCAGCACCATATGCATTCCAGGCTTGGAGGGCACCAAGATAAGTTGGGGATTCAACCAGGATCCGATCACCTCTATTAATGAATAATCGTCCGATCAGGTCAAGGGCTTGTTGGGAACCGGATGTGATCATGATATTATCTGGTGATATCTCAATGGCATAGCGGGCGATGTTTTCAGCTATCATCTCACGCAGGGCTAAAAAGCCTTCCGTAGTTCCATATTGAAGAGCCTGGGCTCCCTGCTCTTTAAGCACAACAGAACACGCGCGTTGGAATTCTTCCAGGGGAAAAACTTCCGGTGCGGGTAAACCACCTGCGAAGGAAATGATCTCAGGTTTCTGTGTAATTTTCAGCAATTCACGAATTACTGAACTTCCCATTCTTTTTGTTCTAAAAGAATATCGATCTTCCCAGGGTGTTAACATTCATTCTCCTTAATTTCTTTGAGTGACAGGTTTCAATACTTCATGTAATCACTAGTTGCAGCTCGTGTGGTTACTGGTGTATAAGGATAAAAATGATCCTTTAAATATTAACCAATAAAAAACCCTGACAGGTAAGATTAACCTGTCAGGGATTAACTGACGTAATAGGCATGGGTAAGGCTATCAGAGCCAGAGCGACATGCATGTACACCATCGTAATCCAATATTACCTTTTTTTGTTCATTCTTGCAATGGTGGTAATTTTCACTAGAGTGGTTTGATCGTAAGTGATCATCAGGGAAAACAGTTCATGTTTAAAACTCCCCCCACTTATAATTGGTATGCAAGGTGGTCTTTAGGAATTAGAATGTAAATGGGAGCCTTTTTTTGACACCAATTTCATGTATGGACTTGGAATTATCCCGCCACATTGATCAGAATGTACATTATAGAAAGCTTCTGATGCTTATATGAGGAAGCTATAAAAAAGATCGTTAAATGGTAAAATAACGAATCGACAATATTAGTGATTTTTATTGTAGTTTGATAGTTTTCTTCACTGATAAACCATGAAAAAGGAGACATACGAATGCTAAGTGAGATCCAGGAACAGATCGAAAGGATCAAAGCCAGGGGTGCCACCTATGTGGATACCCGTTGGTATCCATTCGAGGATAAAAATTACCTTATGATGTTGAATGGCAATTTAAAGACGACTGCCATGTCTGGTGAAAGTGGGATCGGTATACGGGTATTGTATAAAGGTGCGTGGGGCTTCTCAGCATCTTCAGATGTAAGTTCTTTATCAGCCCTCTATGATAAGGCTTTTGATAATGCCAGAATAGCTGCCGAACGGATTACCTTCCCTGTCCGCCTGGCGGAAAAAGATATCATTGAGGCAAAATTTGAAAGCCCCTGTGAGATAAACCCGTTCGATGTCCCTTTGGCTGAAAAAGTGTCATTCCTCAAAGAGTTGGACGAGAAATTGAATAAAAAGGGAGTCTTTCAACGTTTCAGTTCCCTTGCTTTTGTTCGCAAGCAGATCATTTTTGTGGATTCCGAAGGCAGCCTTATCGAGAAGTTGATAACGGAAGTCTTCTCCGGGATGGAAGTGGATGGCCAGGATAGCCAGGGTACAACTCACGAACGAAAATTCCGCTTGGATCGGATCGGAGACAGCCGTGGGTGGGAATCCATCGATGCAAAGCTTTTTGAGGAAAACGCAGAAAGGATTGTCAAGGAATTAAACGAGGTGATTGTCGCAGAAGATTGCCCCAAGGAGGACCGGTCAGTGATCCTGTTACCGGGCATCATGTACTTGCAAACCCACGAGACCATCGGGCATGCTTTGGAACTTGATCGTATCCTCGGATATGAATTGGCATATGCAGGTGGGTCTTTTGTCACGCTGGATGATTTTGGTTCCCTGCGTTACGGTTCACCGAAATTAACAGCCCGAGCAGATGCCACCTTGACCAACAGTCCAGGGAGCTTTGGTTTTGACGATGATGGCGTTCCTGCACAGAACAATCTGCTGATTGATAAAGGTATTCTTGTGGGTGCGATAACCGGTCGTCAGATGGTTGAAGAAGCCAATGCCAGGGCTCGGAAGGCAATTTTCCAGGGAAGCGGCGGAGCAAATCGTGCGACCTCATTCTACCGGGTACCCATCGAACGAATGACCAATATCAATATTGATTATGGGACAGACGGCACCCTCGATGATATTGTAGCGAATACTGAGAAAGGTATCATCCTGGATGGTGATCGCAGCTGGTCAATAGGATCGAATCGGGAGCAATTCCATTTTGGTGAAGAGATCGGCTGGCTGGTGGATGACGGTAAGGTCACCAGGGTTGTGAAGAACTCAACCCATAAGGGCGATACAGTAAAATTCTGGAACTCACTGTCAGCAGTAGGGGATAAGTCCACCTGGGAAGTAAAGTATGTGGACAATTGCGGAAAAGGACAGCCAAACCAGATCATGCAATTGGGTCACGGTGTCCCTGTCTGCCGATTTGATAATGTACGGATAGGAGAATAACCGTGAAAGAACAGATCATTAACACACTCAAAGCATTGCGAACTTATGCTATCGAAAAAGGATACGATATCAGTCTGGTATACCACGAAGAAGATAGCTACCTGATGCGTTTCGCCAACTCAGCTATATCACTTAATACCAATGAACATCTCATCCGTTTGGAGATATCTGCACATGATGGCCGGAAACGCGCCAGCTATGAATTGATCACAGACCTTGATAAGGTTGATGAGATGAAGAAAGCCATTGATGCAGCTGCAGAGCTTGTCGTTCACGCACAACCGCTTAATTATCAACCGACCTTACCAACCTATAAAGAATCCTTCGTGGACGAAAGCGGTTTCGATGAAAACCTGGCTAAGATCAGCAACGAAAAAAGGTTGGCGTTCTTTAATGAAGCCAGTAAGGGATTGGAAACGGAAGAGATCAGGCTGTCAGGTATCTTCTCCAATGGAGCAACCACACAGGCATTCATCAATACGCACTCGGAACATGTATTGTATTTTAAAACCTCCGATGCACAGATCAGCATGGTTTTGGCGCATACCAGGCTGAAATGGGAAGTCCAATCTGAACAGTCCGCCTGGAGGAAATCAGATCTTGATCCGGGTGAGATGCATGGCGAATTATCTTTCCTGCTGGATCGCTACCTGAATGATTCACCGCAGCAGTTGCCGCTTGGAAATTATGAGATTGTTTTCGGATCTGCAGCAATTGCTGACATGATCAATTTCATGAACTATATTGGTTTCAATGGTGGGTTGATGAAACGGGGGTACTCATTCCTCAAAGAGGAACAGGTCGGGAAGAAAGTCTTTTCCGAAAAATTCACCCTCAATGATGATACCAATGCCATGGAAACTTTCCCGTTCAAACGGGATTTTATGGGCAAAGTGAGGGATTTGTATCCACTTTTCACCAGTGGTGTCTTCCAGGGATATATTTATTCACAGGATGATGCCGATGAGTTCAGTGTTGAATCCACAAGCCACACCGTCCGTCATTTTAGTCTTGTGATTGGCAAAGGTGGGAAAGACGTTGATTCCTTGCAGGATCTTGTCAAGATGCCCCGCCAGAATGACCTTCTCTATATCCCCTTCCTTCATTACATGAATATTGTCAACCCTTCCAAGGGAGTCATCACTGCCAGCTCCCGATTTGGTGCATTGCTGTTGAAGAAGGATGGATCAGTAGTTGTGCCATTTAATGTTCGCCTGACCCAAAGTTTGTTGGATATCTTTGGCGACAAGGTTGATTGGCTTTCAAAGGAGACCGTTCCTTATAACACATCACAAAGTTATGGTTCCAGGAATCCGACCGCCATCGTTGTACCAAAATTCATGGCTGTTAAAGATCTGGAGATCTCCCACTCCAATTCTTCATACTAAATCCAATAATTAATAAAGAACATCCTGCAAAGATCAATCTCTGCAGGATGTTCTTATTTTACCCACAATATTGATGCAAATGATAAACTTGGCATTTAGTAATGGAATAAGGACATTGAATGAAATTTAAACATTGGTTCGCCTTT
This sequence comes from Anaerolineales bacterium, assembly GCA_035283125.1. Taxonomy (GTDB): domain Bacteria; phylum Chloroflexota; class Anaerolineae; order Anaerolineales; family Villigracilaceae; genus UBA12087. The sequence goes on along the minus strand of DATEUN010000020.1, from coordinate 9,237 downwards.
ATCCTCCTAGCAGCCATATGGAGCTCATCTTTCCTCTGGATCAAGATAGCCATTCGGGAATTAAGTCCCATCACATTGGTTGCGTTGCGAACTTTTTTTGGTGCCCTGGTTGGGATCATCGCCATCCTGGTCACCCGCACGAGGCTTCCGCACAGCCGGTCGGTGTGGATCGCTTTAATGATCCTCGGTTTGACGAATGTCGCCATACCTTTTGGGTTGATCACCTGGGGTGAACTAAGCATCGATTCAGCAGTCGCTTCCATTCTTAATGCTACGGTACCGTTATTCACTTTTCTAATAGCTACAATATTCTTAAATGATGAAGGCTTTAAACCCGGAAATATCGTGGGATTATTAATTGGTTTTGGTGGGGTGATCATCCTGCTTATGAAGGATCTTCAACCAGGCTCACACAATTTGTTCCTCGGGCAGGCTGCTGTGCTTCTTGCAGCCATCTTTTATGCAGGCAGCATGGTGTATGCCCGTATCACGACAGATCGAGTGTCGGGTCTGGTGCGCGGGATCATGCCGCTTATGAGTGCCACGGTCATCATGGGTACAGGATCTTTCGCGCTGGAAAGTCCTGTCAAATTACCTTCCTTGCCGATCACCTGGCTGGCAGTCGTATGGCTGGGTGTTCTGGGTTCAGGTCTGGCATTTATTCTCTGGTATTATTTATTACAGGAAATTGGACCCACCCGCGCAGCCCTGGTTACCTATATTCTTCCTCTTGGGGGTGTAATATTGGGAGTGGTCTTCTTGAATGAAGCTTTAAGTTGGAACCTGGCATTCGGAGGTTTGATGATTGTCACCAGTGTGATCGTAATGAACAGGAAATCCTCATCTCATTAACTGGATGAAATAAAGAAAACGGTTTTGGCAATGAGGATTATGGAAATTAACAAGAGGTAGGAATAATGACGGAATTTAGATCTGGTTTTATTGCTTTGGTTGGTAAACCCAATGTTGGAAAATCCACCCTTATCAATGCTTTGTTGGGACAAAAAGTCGCAGCAGTTTCTCCCCGCCCTCAAACAACACGCCGTCGTCAGTTGGGGATATTGACAACAGAAATTGCCCAACTCATTTTTGTGGATTCACCCGGGATCCATAAGGCACAACATAAATTGGGTAAGTTCCTGAACCAGGAAGCCGAAGAAGGTCTTAACGGGGTTGACCTTATCCTCTGGCTTGTGGATGGAAGCCAGGATCCGGATGATGAAGATGAGATGATCGCATCCATTTTGAAAGAACTGAAAAGAACACGGGGCGTTGTGATCGGTTTGAATAAGATTGATAAATTGGATCCAGCCCAGGGTATCGGGTCGCAATCAGAGAAATATGGCAATCTACTGCCATCTGCCGAGGTGGTTGCGTTTTCGGCACTGCAGCCGGGAAGCCGGTCAGAATTGGTTTCGAAATTAATTGAAAAATTGCCTGTCCGTGAGGCTGAATTTCCTCCGGATCAATTGACTGACCTTTACGAACGTGAAATTGCAGCCGATCTCATTCGTGAAGCTGCTCTCTTTTTCCTGCGGGATGAAGTCCCCCACGGATTGGCTGTTCGCATCGATGAATTTACCGAACGTGGAGAGGTGGGAGCATATATCGCTGCCACGCTCTTTGTCGAGCGTGATTCGCAGAAAGGTATCGTGATAGGTGAGAAGGGATTGATGTTGAAAAAGATCGGTTCAGCAGCCCGGCAGGAGATCGAATCGATGGGCGGAAGAAAGGTCTTCCTGCAGCTCAGGGTAAAGGTTGCCAAGGGTTGGCGCAATGACGAGAATTTCCTGAACCGCTTTGGATACAAGATCAAGAAACCAAGTTAATTCATAATTATCTATGATTTGTAATTTATCCTGATGAAATAGTGAAAAAAACTCATTGGATTATCAATCTTGTCCCTGCAAGAGTCTCAATGACAGCGATAACAGCAGAATTATCCAATTCACCCAAACCCATTTGAACCATGGCATTAAATATTTGTGAGTTTTCAGCAGTAGCTGGCAGCGGAACGCCATATTCACGCGCTGAATCGGTGGCGATATTGAGATCTTTGGCCATCATGTAAGCTTTAAATCCTGGCTCCCGGTTATCGTTAAAGAGCCGGGACGGTTTTACGTCAAGAGTCCAGCATTGTGCTGCTCCGGATTTGATGGCTTCCACGACTTTTACAGGATCTGCCCCTGCTTGTTGAGCAAAAATAAGCAGTTCACCCATGGCGACCATTTGGGCAGCCACCATGATTTGGTTGGCAGCCTTTGCAATTTGACCAGCTCCTGATTCTCCAACATGGGTAATTTTCTTTCCGATGACTTGAAATACAGGCATGACCTTAGCAAGGGCTTCCTGTGAGCCGCCAACCATAATGGTCAAAGTTCCATCTCGTGCACCGATGTCTCCACCGCTAACAGGAGCATCAAGACTCTGCACACCTTTTTCGCCAAGTTTTTTGGCGATCAACCGCGCTGAGGCAGGTTTTATGGTGGAATTGTCAACAAAGATCATACCCGGGTGGGCAGCTTCAATGATTCCATTTGAACCCAAAGTAACGGTTTCAACATCCGGGCTGTCTGGCAGGTTTGTAAAGACCACATCCACTTGTTGTGCAACATCAGCAGGGGAGGAAGCTTCAATGGCACCTTCACCGCACAATTCTTCAACCGACGCATGGCTCCTGTTATGAACCACAAGCGGAAAACCTGCCTTGAGTATATTTCTGGCCATGGATTTCCCCATCAGCCCCAAGCCGATATAACCGATTCTTAACATGAAAGGCTCCTTGAGTTTTTTTGATTATACCAATCACATACTGGTATCCCGGAATCTATTCCTTAGCTGGTCTGGAGCTCATGAATTCATGTAATAAAAAAAACATATCCCGACAGGGGTTTTGCCGGGATATGTTTATGGGATTTCAAGAAGGTTTACTTTAGTGCATAGACAATTGTTACTGTTGCAGTTATGGTTACCTGTCCGGGGTTGATCGGAACTTCCGCTCGAGCTGCCGACATGTCTCCACCGCCACCCTTCCCATAATCCATGTAAACCGGTTGAGCAGGAGAGGGTACATAATCATAATAGTAGATGGTTTGGATATCACCCAATTTGATCCCGGCAGCGTCAGCCATTTCTTTCGCTTGATTAATGGCATTGCTCAATGCTTCGTCTCGGGCTTCCTTCAGGGCGGCAGAATGATCCGCCAGGTCAAACTGAACATTATTAATGCTATTGGCACCAGCTTTTACTGCACTATCAAGGAGAGTTCCTAATTTGGAAAGATCCCGTACTGTGACAATAATGTTGTTATCCACAGCGTAATAGGTTCCGAGAAGTTCTCCAGTCACCTCATCGTATTTCTGGACCGAATAAATGCTGAAGTTACTTGTTCGCAGATCCTCGCTTTTCACACCCAGGTCCGATAGTGCTTTCATGACTTTCTGTGCATCCGAATTGTTTCGGGTAACAGATGCTTGAACAGTATTAGCTTCAGAATGCACTCCGACATTGACATACGCAATATCAGGGGAGATATCCGTTGACCCATTTCCATTAATGTTCAGGTTGCGGATCTGTTGGTTGTTTCCCTGTGAGGGAATTGTTCCGCAGGCTGAGATCGTGAAGGCTAAAACCAGAATGCTGGCAATAAAAAGAAATTTAGTTTTCATTGTTTTCACCTTTTTCCTTATTTAATTTCGTAGACAACACTGACATTAACATTTAATTGCATTTGGCCAGGGTTGATGGGAGTGGAAGGTGATGTGCTGTCCATGTTGACTCCACCAGATCCGTAATATGGAGCAGGAGAATAATCATAATAGGAAAGGGTCTGTACCTCACCAAGTGAAACACCTGCTCCTTCCGTTAATTCTTTGGCAAGTGCTTGTGCATTTTCAAGTGCCAGCGACCTTGCCTGCTGGATCGCGTCACTCTTATCCGCAATATCAAAGGAAACACTGTTGATGTTATTTGCTCCAGCTGCGATTGAGCCATCCAGGAGCGAACTCATTTTCGATAGATCTCGCAGTGTAACAACGACATTGTTATCGACCATGTAAAGTATTCCTGTTTGTTTACCGGTTACTGGATCATATTGTTGTGAGTTGTAAACGCTGAAATTGGCAGTTTGAATATCTTTCTCGGCAACACCAAGCGCTTTGATGGCATCTATGATTGCCTTGCTTTTCAGGTTGCTTTGGTCGACGGCAGTACCAACATCAGCATCTTCCGTGTGAACTCCGATATTGATGTAGGCAATGTCAGGTGTCAGGTAAACAGTACCCGATCCGTTGACTGATATAGTCCGGGCTGCTACTGCAGTGCCGGAAGAGATGGCTCCACATGCGCTTAAGGTCAGCATCAAAGCCGTAATAATGGTGAAAAAAGTTAATTTGCTTCTCATGGTTCCTCCAAAGAGAATAAAATGAATTAGATGTTCAAATATATGCTCGAATTAAATTAATTCCAATACGAACATCTTCATCAAAGACGAATTAATTGAAATAAATGTTCCCATGTTATGAATATTGAAAGCGTTTTTTACTTCCTTGAACTTGCATTATAAACGGGTTGCCGTTAGAATGGATGAGACAAATGTTCTAAATGTGAATAATTTCTGGGCGAGGATCATTATGTCTGTTTCGTTTCAACAAGTCTTAAATAAAATTCAAAGCATCACTTCCACAATAAAAGAAGATCAAGAGAAATTAAACTTACGAAGGCAATTCGCAGTTAAACTGTGGAAAAAGCACGCTGATGAATGTGACTTTTTGATCCGAAAAGTGGAAGCCGCGAAAGAAAATGATCCCCTTTTACGCTGTGCAATACCGACAGATGAACATTTGGATCATTTCAATCTGCTGCCGCCTGTTATAGCTTCATGTACACTCATTGCAGCGGATGGCTCCCAGGTCAATCCTGATAGACATTCCGCCATCCTTTATTCACTGGTTAATATCGGATTGATCGTTATGAAACCCGGGACTGGTGAAACTTCGAAGATCTATACATTCAGTGATCTTAAACACGGTGAGGAATTGTATGCTGACTCTTCATTGATTAGTGCAGATCTGGTTTCACTTCAGCGAGACCTGGCTGAGAGACATAAGTTATTGGAAGTATCTAATGAATACCAGGGAACGATTCTGGCACTCACTGATGGTCCCCTGGAAGTATGGGGGTTGAGGCAGGGATTTTCTGAATCCTATCGCCGGGCATTGGAAACCCACATCAAAGTATTGGATGAGATGTTTAAGAAAGAAATGGTTCTGGCAGGTGTGGTTGATAAACCCGGAGCAAATCTTGTAGTGCGATTATTGGAGATTGCGGAAGCCCAGGAGGATGACTTAAAGAATATCAAAAGCTATTCACTTCTGCGAAGAGTGGACGATCGATGGCTTTTCCGAACCCTTCCACCTGGTGCCAGGTCAGCGGTATTCGGTCTTCAATCCAGTGCCAGCACTTATTACAAGGGGACGCATGCCTTGCATTTCTTTTACCTGAACACTAGTGCGGATGATCATCCGAATATTATCAGGGTGGAGATCCCAGCCTGGGTTGCTTCAGATAAGGAAAAGTTGAACATGCTTCATGCTTCTTTGATCGAACAATGCCGGATCATGGGAATAAAACCTTATCCTTATATTTTGCATCGCGCCCATGAAGTGGCTGTTGTCACTTATGAAGACAAGGTATATGTAGAACAATTGCTGTCACATGAACTTCTCAATGCACAGGTTGAGTTGGGCGAAATATCATCCAAGAAATCTGCAAAGGATCTTCCAGGTAGATCAAGACCGTAAAGGAGAGATGATGGATTCTATTAAGATCGGATATATGCTGCGGTCTGGAATAACGGGTTTCGTGGCAGGTTGCCCGGTATCCCAAATGAGTTTGCCATCCCTGGGAGCTTTGCTGAGTGTACCCCTGGCGGATGATTACAATATTTTTGGGATCATCTACGACATAAATATTGCCGATGATGGTCTTATCAAACAATTGGTGACAGTTGATAATATCAGCGCTGATGTTATCCGGGATAATCGGGAAAGACGAATAATCCCGATGGAGATGTCTGTTGTCACTGTCGGATGGGAAAAAAATGGCATTGTCTCTCATCTTCTCCCACCAAAACCTCCTTTAAGCCTGGATATCATCCAACTCTGCAGTGACGAAGACCTTATCCGCTTTACTGATGCTGGAAATTTTGGTTACTTCCGCCACATATTAAGGAACAAGGACCTCCCAATAGGGGAAATATTTGCAGCCCATATTCAGCAGGCACGCAGAGCTCACATGTTAAATGGAAATCCTGCCTGGTGGGAAAAAGCAACCAGGGAGTTGATCACCTTGCTGAGGGATGATTATTCAACCCTCATGGAAGTTCTTTCCACTCTTGGCGATACTGAAACAGGGGAGTAGAAATGGCAGGCAAGAAAACCAGCACATCTTCCTTCGGATCTCCAGGCAGGTCTGGACATGATGCCAGTACATTTTATGCTGGCAATCTCTACAAGGGATTATTCACAGAAAGGAATGTCAAATATAACGAGAATCCGATCCCGGAAGAATTTCTGGACAAGGTTATCTGTGCTTCAGCAGAAGATATGAAAGAGCTCCCAGCTGATTGCATTCACCTTGTTGTTACCTCACCACCTTACAATGTTGGTAAGGTATATGACCAGGATCAAACCCTTGAAGATTATCTTTCTTTCCTGGAAGATATTTGGAGGGAAGTGAAAAGGGTTTTGGTACCGGGAGGCAGATTATGCATCAATGTTGCCAATCTTGGAAGAAAACCGTATATCCCTATCCATGCATTGATCATTCCTGGCTTATTGCGCTGTGGATTCCTTATGCGTGGTGAGATTATCTGGAACAAAGGCAGCAGCGCCGGGTCATCGACTGCCTGGGGAAGTTGGAGATCTGCTTCCAATTCATCACTGAGAGATATTCACGAGTATATTCTTGTCTTTAGCAAGGATACTTTCCAACGGAAAAATCCCAACAAGCGTGAAGATACGATCAGCAGAGATGAATTCCTGGAGGCAACCAGGTCTGTCTGGGATCTGCCAACCGTTTCTGCTCGCAGGATAGGACATCCCGCTCCATTTCCTGAAGAACTGCCTCGCAGGTTGATTGAGTTATATACCTTCAAAGATGAAGTAATTCTTGATCCTTTTATGGGTTCAGGTCAGACTGCCCTGGCAGCAATTAAAAGTGACAGGCATTTTGTTGGGTATGAGATTGAAACGGAATATGTTGACCTGGCGTTAAAGCGGATCCAGCAGTTGAGGATGAAACGGAAAAATCAGGAGAAAATTAAATGAGTGAGAATAAACCCATCGGGTACATCGTTGGTGGTGGATTGAAAGAGAGTTTTCGAGTGCGGTTAACAGTACCTTCGAGCGAGGTTCAGGAAGGTGCATTTGTAACCATATCAAGCAATGATCTACAATTTTATGGATTGGTAACGGATTTGCAGTTGGGATCTACTGATCCTCGTTTTGCTGATGAACAAACAGAGAACAGGCTTCCCTCGTTATTGGCCAGTTCACTCCATGGTCAGACGCTTTTCACCAATCTCGAAGTTCTTCCAGCACTTATGCTTGATCGTGGACCTGATCCCGCATCACCTGGATACAATGATTGGCTTGAGCGGATTGGAGATCAATTGCCAAGGCCTCTTCCGGTAAAAACGGTTCCGCAGCATCATGCCGAAGTTCGCCTTGCTGGTAAAGGTGATATTGCAGAAATCTTCGGAAACCAGGGTGAAAAGAACTTCATCATTGGGTTTACACGCGAACAGCATCATCCCGTCTGTATCGATCTTGATAAACTGGTTCAACGTTCCTCGGGAGTCTTTGGGGCTACCGGAACAGGCAAATCGTTCTTAACCAGGTTGATGTTGGCAGGTTTGATCGCACGGGATCGATCCAGTATTCTTGTCTTCGATATGCATAATGAATATGGGTTTGATGATACTGCCTCCGATACGGGCAGAAAGGTTGTCGGCCTAAAAACAAAATTTGGATCCAAAGTTCAGGCTGTGGGGCTCGGTGGAGGTGCTTTGATCCGGGGACAGGCTCCGGATTATAACTTGGAAATTTCCATGGAAGATATTAGACCTATGGATATTGAGATGCTGACTCGTGAATTAAATTTACGGGAGACAACAGCCAATACATTGAATGCACTCCAGACCAGCTTTTCCATGGATTGGTTCAAACGCTTTAAAAGCATGAACCGTGATACTGAAATGGTTGAAGATGATAATGGAAAAATGAAAAAGGTTCCGCACCGTAATAGTGTTGCTGCATGGGCAGAAGAGAATGGGGTCAATGTCATGGCTGCCGAAGGGCTGCACGATAAAATGAGAAGACTATTCAACAAATCTTACATCGTGGAGAAACCAGCGGTTGATACCATCCAGGAAATAGTTAAAAGTCTTGATGCTGGAAAGAATATCATTCTTTCCTTCGGCGAATTTGAAACCGATCTGGATTATTTGCTTGTCTCCAACCTGTTGACCAGGAAAATACGGGAACAGTGGGAAAAGAAAACCAATCGTTATCGAACAGGAAAAGCCGAAGAGCCTCGCCCACTGGTAATTGTCATTGAGGAAGCACACAAACTTCTAGGTAAGGAAATTGCAGGACAGACAGCATTTTCTACAATAGCCAGGGAAATGAGAAAATATTACGTTACTTTGTTGATCATCGATCAACGACCTTCGCAGATACACGATGAGATCATGTCCCAGCTTGGAACTCGAATTTCAGGATGGCTTGGCGATGAGGATGATATCCATGCCGTTCTATCTGGTTTGGCTGGCAGGGATGCTTTGCGGGGAATGTTGGCGCGTTTGCAGCAGAAAGAAGAAGTTATCCTTCTTGGTTGGGGTGTACCAATGCCCATCCCGGTCAGTTCAAGACGATATGATGATCAATTCTGGAAAGATTTGAATATCGGTAAACAAGCAAAAAGGGAAAAAGCCATCAAGGAAGAATTGGGTTATTGACCAGTATTAAAGAAAGAGGTTTCGCAATTTGCGAAACCTCTATGTAAACTTTCACATAGATTATTTGATCACTTTTCTTTGGCACCTTCATTGATCCATTGAATGACCTTCTCAAGATCAATTGGATTAATACTTGCATAATGTTTTCCATCCGATTGTACAATAACCAATAGACTTTCAGCACTGTTCCCCGGTAAGATGATTGCACCACGATTACT